>CACZPV010000027.1 GCA_902783065.1 uncultured Ruminococcus sp. | reverse complement strand
ATGCAGCAGCCTGCACCTCAGCCTCAGGCACAGCCGGCTCCGCAGCCATCAGCTCCGGCAGCTAATGACGGTTGGACCTGCGAATGCGGTAAATCAGGCAATAAAGGCAAATTCTGTGCTGAATGCGGCAAACCGAAACCGGCTCCGGCAGAAAGCAACACATGGACCTGTTCCTGCGGTGCAACTAATACCGGTAAATTCTGTGCTGAATGCGGTGCGAAGCGTCCCGCTCCGAAGCCAAAGAAAATTAAATGTGATAAATGCGGATATGAGCCGGATATGTCACAGCCTATTCCGAAGTTCTGTCCGGAATGCGGTGACCCCATCAACGAGGCAGATTTCGCTTAAGTCACTGATAACGTAAAATAATAAACCCGTAAGTTATCCCGCCATGCCTTAGGCGTGACGGGATAATAACATTGTTACCTGTAAAAAAAGATTCTTTGAAAAGAGGTGGAGCGGCTGAGCCTTTGGGCACGGTCTGTATATGGAAGCGTTATCCTATAAATGTATTAACTGCGGCGGACCGCTGCAGTATGATCCTCAGAAACTGAAATTTGCCTGCGAATATTGCGGAAGTGATTTTACCGAGGAGGAACTGATCAAGCATTTTGGCAAGCTGGACGAAAAACTGAATGAGGAATCCAAACCTGAACCGGAACCAAGTACAAGTGATGATGAATTTGGCGAACCAGCACTTTATGTTTGTCAGAGCTGTGGTGCGGAGGTAATTGCTGAAACAAATACTGCGGCAACGTTCTGCGTGTATTGTCATAATCCTATTGTTTTATCTAACCGACTTGCCGGGAGCTTTAAACCTAATCTGGTTATTCCTTTCAAGATTTCTGAAAAGGATGCAAAACAAAAATTTTACGATTTCTGCGGAAAGAAGAAATTTCTTCCCAATGATTTTCTTTCAGAGTCACAGCTTGATATGATGAAGGGTGTGTATTACCCTTATTGGCTTGTTAACTCGCTAAAAGATGGCGGTATCAGAGCTACAGCTGAAAATCGCCGCACATGGCGGGATGGTGACTATGAATATGAGGAAAAAAAGATCTACAAAGTTGTTCGCGCCGGTAAGATAGATTTCAAACATTTTCCACACAGTGCCTTAAAAGCAGCTGATGATAAAAAAGCACTGAAATATGTCAATCCGTTTGACGATGATGAAGCAAGACCGTTTACGATGTCTTATCTTTCAGGCTTTCTTGCAGAAAAGCGTGATCTCGAAAGAAATGACGCTCAGGCAGAAGTAGATAAGGAATTGGAAAAATATGCTGAAAAAATATACAAGGAATCAGTAAGCGGTTATGATTCTGTTACCGTAGATGAAATGAATCTTCACACACTGAACGAATCATGGGAGTATGCTTTGATGCCTGTATGGCTTATGACCTTTAAGTATAAGGATAAAGATTATATGTACGCAATGAATGGTCAGACCGGCAAGACATACGGTGAACTTCCTGTCAGCTGGGCAAAACTCGGTGTATTTGCAGCAATTATGCTGGTAGTTATTTTTATCATTATGCTGTTTCTGGGAGGTTGAAATTGAGTATGAAAACAAAAAAAGCTTTCCTTAGAGTATGTCTTCTGATAATGGCGGTGCTGTCTTTATCTTTGCTTTCGGTTACGGTATATGCTGCCGGAAATCAAACTCAGAATGATGAAAATTCTGCTGTGCAGTCATCAGAATTAACAGAAAACGAATATGCACTTCTGAAAGGTGATATTACTGCAAAAACCATACTGATTGCAGCAGGCGTCAGTATAGCAGCCACCGGTATAACAGTGTTTCTGATCTGGCATGGCTATAAGACAAATGGCCAGAGTGAGCCGTATACTTACAAGAAAAATGCACCTTTGGAACTGACAAAGTCGGAAGATGTCCATGTGGACACAATAGTTAACCGAAGAAAAATCGAAAGAAATGATAATTAATGCCTGCAGACTAAAGGAAACGTCAGCCGATCAGCTGCTGTTTTCCCTTAAATACAGCTTATCAATGTTATGTAAAATCCAGTTTTCGGATCATCCTTTTATAAAAGAAAATGTGGGGTCAATATGAGATTTGATGTAATGCCTGTGGCAACAGAAAAACAAATCATTGAGGTGGAAGAAGCTGCTTACCATGTCTGGCATAATTATTATAAGGACATCTTTTCGGATGAGCAGATTGAATATATGCTGGAAAAATATCAGTCTAAAGCTGCATTAAAAAAACAAATGTCAGAAGGATATATTTATTATATGCTTCTTGCAGATCAGCAGCTTGCCGGATATATGTGTGTACTTTTGCAAAGCGATTATCTGTATCTTTCGAGGCTTTATATAAAAGCTGAATATCGCAGGCAGGGACTCGCCAAAAAGACACTGGCACATGTTGAAGCGATTTTCCAGAATCCGGAACTCGGTTTTTCACATATTCAGAAAATCTGTCTGAGAGTCGAAAGAAACAATAGTTTTGCCATTAATGTTTACGAACATTTAGGGTTTCACAAAGTTCGTTCTGAAGATACAGATATCGGCGGCGGATTTGTATGTAAAGAATATATTATGGAGCGGATGATTCCAAAAAATGATATGGTTTGAATAACGATTCAGATTTCCTTTTGCTGCCAGTCTTTCAGGCAGCAAAAGGAAATCTTTTATAAGGGGGAAATATATCATGGGAAACAAATTGAAAGTATATATCAAAACCCTGAGGAACTTTCTTGAAAGCGGAAAAGAGATTCCTGATTTGGAAGGATTTAAAAGAGAGTTGATCAGGGAAATACAATTCTGGCAGCATGAAAGATTTGTTCATCTGATTGTTACCTTTCTTTTTGCAATTGTCACAGTGGCTGTACTTCTGGTGATGATCTTTGCAGCATCTATACCGTTATTTTTACTGTTTATACTTTTACTTGTACTTCTGGTACCGTATATTACGCACTATTTTGTACTCGAAAACGGTGTACAAACACTCTATGTTATTTATGAAGAAGTATGCCGCAGATACATGGATCAGAATGTACCGATTGATTGTATTCCCGAGGAATATGGTATTAAAATTGGGAAACTGAAATAATCCGAGCGAGCCGCTGTACCCTTACTAATATCCACATCCATTTAGACTAAAATATATTTATCAGTCGTCTACTTTTCGGTTCATGATAAAATTGAATTATTAAAAATCAAAGCTCAGTTTTTTTAGGAAAGGGTTATCCCCCAGGGAAATGCGTTTTAGCTGCAGCGGCTCGCCGGGCAGAGCGAAATTTCTTGTCTGAAAACATCTCCTAAAAAGGTAAATCAACGATTATAAAGAAACAGCCTTGCTGCCGTAAAGCAGTAAGGCTGTTGTAAATTTAGTATCCTCGAACATATATACTAATGCTGTTGTTAATTCTCAATATACATATTACTGTCTTGCGGAACCTGATTTTCTCGCGGCATCCATAACAGCCTGAGCAACAGTCTGACCTATTCTCTTATCAAATGCATAAGGAAGAATATATTCCTCTTTAAGCTCGTTCTCATCAACAATAGAAGCGATAGCATACGCTGCTGCTACCTTCATATCATCGTTGATTTCCCTTGCCCTGCAATCAAGCGCACCACGGAAAATACCAGGGAAACATAAAACATTATTTATCTGGTTCGGAAAATCCGAACGTCCTGTTCCGATAACTCTTGCTCCTGCTGCCTTTGCAAGATCAGGCATAATCTCAGGAGTGGGATTTGACATTGCAAACACAATAGCATCTTTGTTCATAGAACGCACCATATCTTCACTGACAATATTCGGAGCAGAAACACCGATAAATACATCCGTTCCCTTCATAGCATCAGCAAGAGTTCCTGTAAGATGTTCTCTGTTTGTAATTTCTGCCATTTCAGCCTTTGCGCTGTTCAGTCTTTTATCGCCTTCACAGATTATTCCAACACTGTCGCAGAGAGTGAGATGCTGAACCCCCATTTTCATTATCAACTTGGAAATAGCAATACCCGCAGAACCAGCACCATTGACAACAACTTTTATTTCACCAATATCCTTGTTAACTACTTTTAGAGCATTAACAAGTGCAGCAGCAACAACTACAGCAGTACCGTGCTGATCATCGTGGAAAACAGGAATATCACAAATTTCCTTAAGTTTTTTCTCAATTTCAAAACATCTGGGTGCTGCAATATCCTCAAGATTAATACCGCCAAAGCTTCCTGAAATCAGATAAATTGTTCTGACAATTTCGTCAACATCTTTTGAGCGTACACAAAGCGGAAATGCATCTACATCTCCAAATTCCTTAAAAAGCGCGCATTTTCCTTCCATAACCGGCATTCCAGCCTCAGGACCGATATCTCCCAGACCCAGAACAGCTGTTCCATCGGTTATAACGGCAACGAGATTATTTCTTCTTGTCAGCTGAAATGATTTATCATAGTCTTTCTGTATTTCAAGACACGGTTCTGCAACTCCCGGTGTATACGCAAGAGAAAGTTCCTCTGAATTTGTTATCGGCGCACGGGAAATTACCTCAATTTTACCATTCCATTCATAATGCTTTTCCAATGATTTTTGTCTGATATCCATTTTATTTTTCCTTCTTTCCTATTTTTCTATATCTGATTGTAAAAATCAGATAATTATTTTTTTATACAGATTAAAAGATGTTTAGTACTGCTATTTTTCTCCGCTCTTGGCATTTAAGACAACTACTTTTAATTTTTTGTATGCAGGATTTACAATTGGCTATTATTTCACCTGATTTTGTGAAACCCTGTATTTATGATCAATAAAAGTATAGTTACAATGCATTATGCGTTATCTGACCCTTGGGGAAATTTTTACTAGTATTATATTAAATAATTTCACCGTTAACAACAAGTTCCTCATTTGAACGGTTGATAGCACAGAGAATACCACGAACTGACGCTTTAAAAATACCGTGTGAGATACCTACACCAAAGATTATTTTGCCCATCGGATCTTTCAGCTGAATATACGAAATTGCTTTGGAGTCTGATCCCTGAGAAATAGCGTGTTCGCTATAAGAAACAAAGGTAAATCCATTAATGCCTATTGACTTAAGTGCATTGAAGAAAGCATCAATAGGGCCATTGCCTTCACCGTATACTTCAATATCCCTATCAGATTTAACCAGATGGAGTATGCCTCTGAAAGTAGCTTCATCTACACCAACGTTTGTTATAACATGTTTTACAAGCCATAATCTTTGCTCATTATTGATATAGTTACGGCTAAAAACTTCCATAAGTTCATCTGCGGATAATTCTCTGCCGAGCTTATCACATTCTGCTTTAACAAGCGCACCGAACTCCGGATGCATTGCTTTCGGAAGCTCGTAGCCAAAGGTATCCTGCATAATAAATGCAGCACCGCCCTTACCGGACTGAGAATTGATACGGATAATCGGTTCATACTGTCTGCCCACATCAGCCGGATCAATCGGGAGATACGGAATCTCCCATTTATCGCTGCCTGTTTGTTTGACATAATCAAAACCTTTTTTAATAGCATCCTGATGTGATCCTGAAAAGGCTGTGAATACCAGATCACCCACATACGGCTGACGTTCACCTATTTTCATTTTGGTACATCTTTCGTATATTTCTCTGTATCTCGGCAAATCACTGAAATCCAGTTCCGGATCAACACCCTGTGTATACATATTAAGTCCTACCGTTACAATATCAAGATTACCTGTCCGTTCACCGTTACCAAACAGTGTACCTTCGATTCTGTCGGCGCCTGCCAGTAATGCCAGTTCGGCGCAGGCAACTCCTGTACCCCTGTCGTTATGAGGATGCAGACTGATAATAGCAGCTTCTCTGTTTTTCAGATGCTTGATAAAATACTCAATTTGATCCGCATACGTATTCGGCGTACACATTTCTACTGTATTCGGCAGATTGAGAATAATCGGATTCTCTTTTGTGGGCTGTAATACATCCATCACTGCTTCACAAATTCTGACAGAGTTATCTACTTCTGTGCCAGAAAAGCTTTCAGGAGAATATTCCAGACGGAATTTGGTATCTCCGTCATAATTGTCGATCAGTTCTTTAATAAGTTTTGCACCTTCAACTGCAATTTCGATAATGCCGTCCATATCTTTCCTGAAAACGACCTTACGCTGAAGTGCGGAAGTCGAATTATAGAAATGAACAATGACATTTTTTGCACCTTTAACTGCTTCAAACGTTTTTCTGATCAGATGTTCCCTTGCCTGTACCAGTACCTGTATTGTAACATCATCCGGAATGTGATTGCCTTCTATCAGTTCACGACAGATTTCATATTCCGTCTCGCTTGCGGAAGGAAAACCGATTTCAATTTCTTTGAATCCCATATCTACCAAAGCATGGAAAAACTCCAGTTTTTGTTCGAGATTCATCGGATCAACAAGAGCCTGATTACCGTCACGCAGATCAACACTGCACCAGATGGGTGCTTTGGTAATCGTATGATCAGGCCATTCTCTGTTTTCCAGCTTGATTTGTTCAAACGGAATATACTTTTTAAATCCTTCATTCATACAAAATCATCTCCTATTACTTCATACACTGCAAACATGAACGGGTGCAGCCTTACAATAAAATTATGCATTAAAAATCCCGTCCCGTGTCACTGCGGACAAGGGACGGGCATAAAGCTCGTGGTACCACCCTGATTCAGGCACTGTTCACCAGCACCCCTCTGTAAGTCTCCGACAAGACTCCGGCCTTTAACGCTGCCATGCGTACCGTCCTACTTATCAGACGATCAACTCCGGAATGAGCTATTCACACGATCTCCAACGCTGTCTTACACCTGCCAACAGCTCTCTTTGCAAGAAAAATCGTATCTTATTTCCTTCACAGTCTTTTCAAAATATGACACTAATATTATATACATACTATTAAGCGTTTGTCAAGCATTAAAATATCAAAGAAAAGTTCAAAGAAAAGTTTTATCTTTTCTTTTTATTTTTTCTGTTATTTCTCATAGGTGCTTTCGGGGCAGTCGATTTCACGGGAGCAGCTTCTGGTTCTGGTTCTTCATCGCAGCTGCAACCGTCAATCAGTTTATAAACGAGTGCTGCAAGCACACCGCCCACAAGAGGAGCTACAATAAATACCCATACATTTGTAAATGCTTCTCCGCCTGCAAAAATAGCGGGGCCGAAGCTTCTTGCGGGATTCACAGAAGTTCCTGTAAAATGAATACCAAAAATATGGATCAGTGTAAGCGTAAAACCGATTACAATACCGGCGGCAGAGCCGAATTGTTTTTTAGAGGTAACGCCGATAATAGCAAACACAAACACAAATGTAAGGATAATTTCGATCAGAAGTGATGCCCAGATATTATTGTCATAAAGAGCGTTCGCACCATAGCCGGAGCCTGGAAGCAGTGCATAAAGAACCAGACCGCCCAGAATACCTCCAATAAATTGTGAAGCAATATAGGCAAAAAATTCTTTGACTGTCATCTTACCGCTGCAAAGCATACCGATGGACACTGCCGGATTTATATGGCAGCCTGAAACATTGCCTACAGAATAAGCCATAGCAACAATAACTAAACCAAATGCGAGTGCCGTCATAAGATAAGCGGCATCTGGAGCTGCACCATTACAGCCGAGAGCGGCAGCAGTACCGCAGCCAAACACGACTAACACAAAAGTACCAAGACATTCGGCTGCACATTTTCTGAGTAATGACATAGGATAACCCCCTTAAAAAATTATGCTGATTATTACAGCATTAAGATTAAGCTAATTATAACATATATTTCCCACTAAATAAAGTGTTTTTTATTAAATTATAGTAAACGGTATGTGTCAAGTAAGAGTTGGCAAAATCCCATATGATAAAATGGTGCATTAAAAATTAACGAAAAATATTCAATTTTCTGAGCCAAGGAGTAAGGTCTAATGAAACCTGGTGCTCAGACTCATAACCGTGTCCTTCACGTTGATGTATTTTAGCAGCAGAAAAGTGGCAAACAACGACAGTTGCGGGTCTGACAGCGGAGGAGGATCTTAATGAGCCATCATCCTGAGTCTTAGGAAGCGTATGCCCTGGCTTATTATACTGCTCGTGCTGGGAATGATTGTTTCAACTGTTGTAGGTACCTTTGAAGCTGTTGTGGCTCAGCTGACACTCATTATGGCTTTCCAGTCATTAATACTTGACATGGCAGGAAATGTAGGAACACAATCCCTCGCAGTAACAATTCGTGTACTGACTGACGAAACACTTGCATTTAAACAAAAAATACGACTTATCTCAAAAGAAACTCGTTTAGGCTTTCTTAACGGAGCTATTCTTGGAACAATATCATTTTTACTGGTAGGTCTCTATATTTTTTTCTTTAAAGAAAGGGATGTTATTTTCTCATTTTCTGTTTCAGGATGTATAGGCATATCACTGATGCTTGCTATGCTGATCTCAAGTGCTGTCGGAACAATAATACCTATGCTATTTAAAAAAATCGGTGTTGACCCTGCCGTAGCCTCCGGTCCTCTCATTACAACTGTCAATGACCTTGTTGCAGTTGTTACATATTATGGGCT
>CACZPV010000026.1 GCA_902783065.1 uncultured Ruminococcus sp. | reverse complement strand
GTTGCTATACTTCGTGAAAAGGGTCTTATAGTACAGGATATTGTCGAAGCAGGTGGTTCGGATGCTCCTACAAGTATCTGGCAGATGGATATGGGCGGAGATATCCATAACAAAAAGATTAAGAAGAAAACTCTTCTGCTGCTCTTTAACCAGCTTGGTATGATGATGAAAGCAGGTATTAACCTGTCCATGTCAATGCAGATCATGATTGATTCTGAAAAAGATGCATCCATGAAAAAGATTCTCCGTGAGATTAATGAAAACCTCTATAACGGTTTTACTCTTTCTCAGTCTATGAAAAACTTTGCAGGATTCCCGGGCGTATATATCAGTATTATAGAAGCCGGTGAGGCAAACGGACGTCTGGATAATGCGTTCCAGCAGTGTGCCCTGATCTGTAAGAAGGATATCGCCCTTTCAGGAAAACTGAGAAGTGCGTTTACATATCCTCTTTTCCTTATTGTACTTGTTATTGCACTTATCATTATCCTGTGCGGTTTCGTACTTCCGACCTTTAAAGATACATACGGTTCGTTCGGTGCGGAACTTCCCGGTCTGACACTTGCGCTGATGAATTTCTCAGACTTCCTTATCGGTTACTGGTGGCTGATAATTCTGATTGTTGCCGGTATTGCAGTGGGTGTATATACACTTAATAAGAACAGTGCGGAATTTCGTATGATGTTTGCAAAAGTTCAGCTGAAAATTCCGCTGATAGGACCTATCGTTCGTCAGAGTGCACTTGCACGTTTCTGCCGGCTGATGTCAACGCTTACAGATGCTGGTATTCCGATTCACAAGGCAATGGCACTTTCCAGAGATGCGGTTCCCAATCTGTATGTAAAGGATCAGATACAGTACGTTCTTGATGATGTACAAATCGGTGTAACGATCCATGAAGCAATGGCAAAGCATACAGTATTTGATGCCATTCTTGTATCAATGATCCGTGTAGGTGAGGAGTCAGGTATGCTTGGTGATTCTCTGTTTAAGATGGCAGAACTTTTTGAAGAACAAAGCGATGAATCTACACAGAAACTTACAGATGCAATGACACCTATTATGACGGTTGTTATCGGTGTTGTTGTTGGTACGGTTGTTGTGGCAATGATTATGCCGATGTTCGGTATCTACAACGTAATCGGTGATGCAACTAATGTCTGATAATCGATTATACATTTTAATTTAAAATGCCGGATACAACGGTACATTGGATTTCACAATGTACCGTTGTTTTGGCATAGCGTTTTTGAAAAGCTTCAATTATAATATTAAACAAACAAATTCTCTGAATTTTGTCGTAAATAATGTTAAAAAACACTTGAATTGATGTAATTTTATAGTATAATGTAATTATAGGATTTATAATCTGATAAGTGTATATTTTTATAGTTGCTGTTAGGAGGAATTGATTATGAAGCTGAAAAATCCTAAAAAAATGCGTTCCAAACGAGGCTTGACGCTTGTTGAGATTGTAATTGGCGTAACATTGGTTGTTATAGTTTTTGCTTCAACATTGGGAGCAATGGTTGGAGGTTTTACTACAACCATTTATAATGCTGATGAAAACAGAGCGGCAGTTTTGAACGCATCGATGAACGAAGTAATTATGAATACAGTTCATAATAAGGCGCTTACTAATATCAGTGATTATCATGATATGGTCGATAATATTGCAACCAAAACGGCGGCGCAGAATGTATTGGTTTCGGCGGTTACTGCCACTATACCGGAGGCCCAATATGTTGAACCTGTACTTGACTCCGGCATTTATAAGGCGCAGTTCAAAGATCAAATCGATGCATCAGGAACTGATTATTCCTATCAGTATACTTTGATTCCGGATGTAAAAACAACCCTCACCGCTCCTGATCGATCAAAAGCTACCGGAGCAATGAAAAATAACACCGTTGAAGGTGTGACTATCAAAACTTGTTTTTATTCAGCAGGTGGACCGGTAATCTATGAGTCATTTGTTCCATATGCTAAGTAATAGGGGGGATTTATGTTGAAAAAGAAATTTATTAAGAAAGTATCAACCAAAAAAGCATATACTCTTGTGGAACTGATTGTAACGGTTGCTATTCTTTCCATTACGGCTGGTTTTGGTATCGGAATCTTTACTTCGGCGATGGGTAACTACTCAACGGCATCTATCAGAGCCAAAGAGCAGGAAAAAGCGCTGGAGATTGAAAGCTTTATTCTTCGCTATGCGAGACTTTCAAGCGATGTATATTTTGTAACGTCTGATGGCTCAAAAAATACAAAGAATACTGACCATACGAGTGATAATGTAGCTAACCTTCTTAACTCAAAGCCCAGTGCTGTCGGAGGTATTATAAGTTGTGATCATACAAACCCGGAAAGACTTACATACTATGATCGTTATGCAGAAATTACCACACCAGCGGGCGGAGGAAGTCCTACAACAGAAATTAAAAAAGGTGCTGAATTTCAATTAGACGGAGTTAAGGATATAAAGTTCCAACTCTATAAACAGAAAGCTGACAACACAGAAGGCATTAATGATACCTTTGCGTATCTGAATTATAATATTGAAATGCCGGAAGGTTATTCTATTAAAGGAAACGTAATGCTTTATAACTGTCAGAATGTAACGTTTAATACAAGTTCAGCTTATACGGTTACGACTGCGGACGGCGAGTTTACGCTATGTGATATGAGCTATGATACAGCTATTGCATTTTTGCAGCAGTAATTAAAAAAATACAGACGGCATATTGTTTCATTAAAAAAGCAATATGCCGTCTCTTTTTTATTTTGCCGGAAACAAGCGCATCAGCTATGGATTGAAATTCGAATAAATCAAACTGATAGAAAAAAACATAGAACTTTTGCGGTCTGCTTCATGTCAAAAATTATACTAGTATTTGATAAGAAGCTTTAAAATAGATTTGAATGTTAATGTATCCTATCGAATATTAGTATTGGAAACGCTGATGATAGTCGGAACGAATTATATATAGTATTCCCCGCCGTTATCAGAAGTAAAATTATCAATAATGTCCTGCAAAGAAATATTGTCAAGATAATCAGAGATAACTGTATACAATCCTTCCCATACATAAAGAGTCATACATTCTGAGCTTCTCGGACACTCGTTAACCGGAGCATCCAGACATGCAACGGGAGCAAGGCTGCCCTCCGTCAGACGCAGAATTTCTCCGACGGAATATTTTGAAGCAGGGCGGGAAAGCATATAACCGCCTTGAAAACCACGATTTGTCCTCAAAAGACCGGATTTATTAAGAAGCGGAACAATTTGTTCAAGATATTTTTTTGAAATATTCTGGCGATTAGCAATATCTTTCAGTGCGACAAAACCCTCAGACTGATGCAAAGCAAGATCAAGTAACATCCGTAGAGCGTATCTGCCCTTAGTAGATATTTTCATTTGTTTTTCCTCCCACTATAAAATACTTTCAGACAATTGTAAAACAAATTAAAACATGCGTTTATGCTGATAAGAAAATGTTTAAATTACATTTTTTTGCGCGCTTACATCCGTTATTTTACAATCAGCTGTATAAACATCTCCTAATAACCCTATTATACCATAGGTTTTCTAAGTTTTCAAGGTTCTTTCTGTGACCGCTGTATTCCGAGCCGCTGCTTTTCCCTGGGGGAACCCCTTCCTAAAAAAACTGTACTTTAATTTTTAATGATTCAACTT
>CACZPV010000025.1 GCA_902783065.1 uncultured Ruminococcus sp. | reverse complement strand
CGGATTACAGCGGAGAAGAATTGTAAAATACATGATATCAAAAACCGCATGGATAAAGGAATTTCAGGCTTTTACAATCGACTATAACTGCCTGAAAAAAAGGAGGTGCGTGATGGAAAAATTATTATATTTTGATTATGCAGCTATGGTAATTGAGATTGTTCTTTTAGGCTGTATGCTGCTTAGAAAAATGACAAACGGAAATATGAACCGGATGTTTATTTTTTTAGTTGCGATGGCAATTTTCACAAATTCAATGGACATTATTGCCGTTTCTTTTGATAAAAGTGGAATGTTATTTGTAACGGAAAAAATGGTTTATCATTCTCTTTATCTTCTGTTAAGAGCATTTACCACGTTTTTTTGTTTAGCTTATGTGATTCTGATGACCGATACATGGTATAAAGCATCAGATCACCTTTCAAAAAAATTGAAACTGTTTTTACCTGTCAGTGCCGCAATTGTTATAATGATTGCCAATATATTTACCCACCATATTTTTTATATCAATGATGCCGGAGAATATACCAGAGGAAAGCTTTTTTTGATTTTGTATATCATTAACGGTTATTATGCTGTATATGGATTCTATAAAGTATTTCAGTTCCGGAATATACTACATCCGGCAAAAATCTTTTCCATCTATATTGGTTCTTTTCTGATGATGTGTGCTGCGGCAATTCAGTTTATAATGCCAACTATTCTGATCGATATGTTTGCCAATGCAACAGGACTGCTGTTTCTGTTTATGATGATACAGCGTCCTGAGGAGATTACTGACGGAGATACAGGTCTGATAAAACTTAGTGCTTATGATTATGATATGACCCGCAGCTTTAAGAATAAGAAAGCGGAAACCATCGTGATGATCAAGATTATAAATTATTCCGTTATTCGTGAAATGCTTGGCTTTAAAGATAGTGTATGCATAAAGAGGATTGTGGCAGATACCATTCTCCGGTTAATGAAGGAAAATAAAGTTCACGGTGAAGTCTATTATACCGAATCGGGAAATTATCGGATTAAGCTGGAGAATAAGCAGGAGGAAAAAGCAGACCAGATTTCCGAATGTATCAATGAATATTTTAAAAAACCAATAAAATACAACAAAATGCAGCTGAATATGATCGTATGTGTATGTATTACGAAAATACCTACAGATATTGATAATATGGAGGCGTTGATTGCCTTAGGACAGGATCTGAAACATAAATATTCCGGTAATGTGCTATATGCATCAAAAATCAGCAGCCGTATTCGTTATAATATCATGCAGGACATAGATATGATACTTGAAAATGCTGTTGCAGGAAATGAATTTGAGGTTTATTATCAGCCGATTTATTCAATTAAAGAAAAGCGTTTTACTTCAGCTGAAGCACTGTTGCGGCTGAACACCAAAAAGTACGGATTCATTTCCCCGGAACTGTTTATTCCGGCTGCTGAAAAAAGCGGTACCATTCACAAAATCGGAAAGATTGTTATGGAAGAGGTATGTTCTTTTATCGGCAGTGAAGAATATGATAAGCTCGGATTGGATTACATAGAAATCAACTTATCTCCTGCACAATGTATGGAAGATAATCTTGCAGAAAGCATGATTGCAATTATGAATAAAAATAATGTTCTTCCCAGTCAGGTGAATCTGGAAATTACCGAAACTGCTTCGGGTGAAATACAAAATGTAATACTGGATAATATTCAGACTCTACATAATGCCGGTGTCAGTCTCTCATTGGATGATTTTGGAACAGGTTATTCCAATATGACAAGAATCGCCTCTCTTCCGTTTCATATTATTAAGCTGGATAAAACATTTACCCAGATTGATAATAATCCTAATCTCGTAATTGTACTGGAAAATGTTATTAAAATGATAAAGGCGCTTAATATGAAAATTGTAGTAGAAGGAATTGAAACAAAAGAGCTTGTGAACAAATTTTCTGAGCTTGATTGTGAATACATTCAGGGGTATTATTATTCCAAACCGCTTCCGAAAAATGAGTTTGTCAGATTTATTCTTTCACGTAAAAACAATGCAAATTATTGAGGAAATACTGAATTTTTATTGCCTTGTACATGAATCCGTGAAGTTGTCTGTTCAGGCGGCATGCGTGCTGTTCACGCATGCCGCCGTTCCTTAATTTCTCTCCCTTCCCACTGGAAAGTGGAAAGGGAGATGGGCAAAAGAAGCGTATATTTCGGTTTTCATCTTGACCGATTGATTTGCTGAAATCAAAAATCCAGGAGTGCTTTCTATCCGGAATCAGTTTAAAAAAAACAGGCTGTCGCACTGCGTTTTTTTACGCTTGTGCGACAGCACTTTTATATTTATCCTATAATCTGATTTTTAAGTGAAACATTACTTATAATCTGTCCATCACCGATTTCACATTTATCAATCAGAACAGCGGGACCGATTTCACAGAAAGAGCCTATCACAGAATTGCCCTTGATAATGGTTGAGGGCAAAATTGTTGTATTCGGAGCAATGGTAACATTCTTGCCAATTATAACTCCGTCCGTACAGGGAATATTCACACCATTTTTCATATGTTTTTTCAGAATCCTCATCCTGGCAATTTCGTTCAGCTGAGCAAGCTGAATACAATCGTTAGCGCCTAACACAGAATCAGCATTTTTTGCTTTATATGCCATAACAGCGTTGCCGCTGTTTTTGATAATTTCAATCGTATCGGTAAGATAGTATTCTCCTGTCTTTGTACTTTTTTGCAGTTTCCCAAGAGCATCCAGCAGAATATCCGTTTCAAACCAGTATGCACCGGAGTTAACTTCCTTAATCTTTCTGATTTCATCAGTAGCCTCTTTTTCCTCTACAATGGCTTTCAGTGTACTGAGATGAAAAAAGTCTTCTGCATCAGTTTCATAAACAATCCTGCCGTAGCCGTATGGTTCCTCCACTTCGGCGGAAATAACGGTACAGCCTCTTTTTTCGGATGGCTTTCTCGGTGATTCCCAATCAAATACTTCAGGGTCAATTTCACCTGTCTGATTCTGTACAACATAGGCATTTCTGATAGTTTCTACGCCGATAAACGGGGCATCACCGTTCAGAATCAGTACATCATTGCCCCGGTGTTTTTCAAGAAACGGTATTGCCATCATTACTGCATGACCCGTACCAAGCCGCTCGGGCTGATAGACTGTTTCAACCTCAAAAGGAAGTGTTTTAAGATATTCTTCCACAAATTCTTTTTTACTTCCTGTGACAACACAAATATCTTTAATTCCGGCTTCACGTACGGCATCAATAACCCATCTTATCATAGGACGAAAAACTACTTCGCTTAAAACCTTCGGACGGTTTGATTTCATTCGTTTACCTTCACCGCCGGCTAATATAATCGCACTTGTATTTTTCATATTGAAAACCTCCGTTATTTCTTTTTAAAACCATCTTTCAGAGAAACACTGCGGTTGAAAATCAAAGCTTGCGGAGTACTATCCTTGTCGATACAAAAATATCCCAGACGCATGAACTGATAGTTCATTGGCATAACGGCACCTTCAACGGATTTCTCAATCTTGCAGTTTGTCAATATCTTAAGACTGTCAGGATTAATATAATCGATGAAATTTTTATCTCCTGTATCAGGTTCCGGATCAGTAAAGAGATTATCATAAAGTCTTACCTCTGCGTGAAGGTAATTATTTGCATCTACCCAATGTACGGTACCTCTGACCTTTCTGCCGTCGGGAGTATCGCCGCCCCGTGTTGCGGGGTCGTATTCCGCATAAACCTCGGTAACATTTCCGTTTTCATCTTTTTTACATCCGGTACATTTTACTACATATGCAGATTTAAGACGCACCTCATTGCCCGGATAGAAGCGATTATAACCCTTTACTTTTTCTTCAAGAAAATCTTCACTTTCAATGAATACTTCACGGCTGAAAGTAATAGTACGATTACCGTCCTCGGGTTTGTTTGGATTATTTTCAACTTCAAAGGTTTCAGTTTTTTCCGCAGGATAATTAGTAATAACAAGCTTAATGGGATTAAGAACACACATTACTCTTTTTGCATTGTTATTAAGATCATCTCTCAGGCAATGCTCCAGAAAGCTGTATTCAACAACGCTGTTCGTTTTGGAAACACCGATTTTCTCACAGAAATTGCGTATAGATGCAGGAGTGTATCCTCTTCTGCGAAGTCCGCATAGCGTGGGCATTCTGGGATCATCCCATCCGCTGACATAGCCGTCTTCTACCAGCTGACGAAGTTTCCTCTTGCTCATAACGGTGTGGTTGATACCAAGTCTTGCAAATTCTATCTGTCTTGGTTTTGCAGGAACAGTGATATTAGCAATTACCCAGTCGTACAATGGTCTGTGTGCTTCAAATTCAAGTGTACACAGTGAGTGTGTGATTCCCTCAACAGCATCCTCAATCGGATGTGCAAAATCATACATGGGATAAATACACCATTCGTTTCCTGTTCTGTGATGAGCAATTTTATTGATACGGTAGATAACGGGGTCACGCATATTGAAATTACCGCTTGCGAGGTCAATTTTTGCACGCAGAGTCATTTTGCCCTCATCAAACTCACCGTTTTTCATGCGTTCAAACAGTTCAAGGCTTTCCTCGACAGGTCTGTCACGATAGGGGCTGACAGCAGGGGTAGTCAGATCACCTCTGTTGGCTCTCATTTCCTCCGGTGTCAGTTCACAGACGTAGGCAAGCCCTTTTTTAATGAGTTCTACTGCAAATTCATACATCTGCTCAAAGTAATCCGATGCGAAATAAAATCTGTTATCCCAATTAAAGCCCAGCCATTTGATATCCTCTTTAATTGCATCAATATATTCAACATCTTCCTTGGTGGGGTTGGTATCATCCATTCGTAGATTGCAGATACCGTTAAATTTTTCTGCCATACCGAAGTCAATGCAGATTGCCTTGGCATGACCGATATGAAGATATCCGTTCGGTTCGGGAGGAAATCGGGTATGTACTTTCTTACCCTCATATGCTCCGCCCTCTGCGATATCTTCTCTGATAAAATTTTCAATAAAATTTCCGGCAGCATTTTCTGCTGCTTTGATTTCTTCTGCCATAGTTTATTTCTCCCTTTTATAAAGATTCATCAGCCGATTATAAAAGTCTGAAATTTCTTTATCCATGCGTTTTTGATATAACGTAACTTAATATTTTTCACCGCTATAATCCGTCATTTCCTTCGCTTAACTGTTGAAAACGACTACTTTTTGACTTTCGGGGCTGCGGGCGTGCTGCGCTCTACCCAGTTATAGCGTTTTTTAAATATGTCACGAAAGTTTATCCAGACCATTGTGTAATCTTTTCAGTGATTCTTCTCTGCCGAGGATATCAAGAATCTCCACTGCACCGCCAGGGGTGACAGTCATTCCCGAAACCGCAATACGAACCGGCCACATAGCCGTACCATTTTTTACTTCTAATTTCTGTGCAAGACCTATAAGGCAGTCGTGAATACTGTCGTGATCCCACGTTGGCAGTGATTCCAGTGCATCAATGCCAGCTTTAAGAAGTGACGGTACATTTTCCAGATTGGTTTTGCTTTTTTTATTTACGAAAAGCTCTTTATCATAATCAGGCTGCCCGGCAAAGAAAGCAATCTTTTCCGGGATCTGAGTAAGTTTTGTTGTTCTCTGCTGAAGAATAGACGCAAGCTTTACTCTGTCAAGCTCTTTATCGCCTAAAGCCTGTCTGAAATAAGGCTCTGCCGCAGCTGCAAATTGTTCGGTGGTCATAGCTTTGATATATTCGCCGTTAAACCATTCCAGTTTATCATAGTCAAATACAGCCGGGGATTTGCTGATACCATCTATTGAGAAATTTTCAACTAGTTCAGAAAGAGTAAACATTTCTCTGTTATCTTTTGGTGCCCATCCGAGAAGTGCAATATAGTTTATAATAGCCTCAGGCAGGAAGCCGGCTTTTACAAGGTCTTCAAAACTTGTAGCACCGTGACGTTTGGAAAGCTTGGAAATAGATCCATCGTCATTTTTTCCCATAATCAGCGGCAAATGGATGTATGTAGGAATTTCCCAGCCGAATGCTTCATAAAGAAGATTATATTTAGGTGTAGAAGAAAGGTATTCGCTGCCTCTGACAACATGAGTAATATTCATAGTGTGGTCATCAATAACATTGGCGAAATTATAAGTCGGAAAACCGTCTGCTTTAATAAGTATCTGATCCTGCAGTTCTTCATTTTCCACGGAAATGCTGCCGTAAACAGCATCTTCAAAGGTCGTTGTACCTTCCAGCGGCATTTTCTGACGAATAACAAAAGGTGTACCCTTGTCAAGAAGTTCCTGTATTTCTTCATCCGAGAGATTACGGCAATGTCTGTCATAGCCTGCACCGGGATCGTCACTGTTTGTCCGAAGACCGTCCAGCCTTTCTTTTGTACAGAAGCAGCGATATGCATGACCGCTTTTCAGCAGCTGATCTGCATACGGAATATACATGTCTTTTCTTTCACTCTGTACATAAGGTCCGTATTCACCGCCTACATCCGGACCTTCGTCATGTTTCAGTCCGGCTTTTTTCATTGTATTGTAAATGATGTCAACAGCACCCTCGACTTTTCTTTCCTGATCTGTATCCTCTATTCTCAGTACAAAATCACCGCCCAATGATTTTGCAATCAGATATTCATACAGTGCAGTCCTTAGGTTGCCCACATGCATAAACCCTGTCGGACTTGGTGCGAATCTCGTTCTTACTTTCTTCTCTGCCATTTCTTTTTTCCTCCTTTAGTCAGTCTGCCGATCAAACCTGATTGGGACTTTGCCTGATATTAATACTGATATCTAATAAAAAATAGAAAGACTTTGCGGTCTATTTCCCGTAATAATATAGTTTGCACCCGAAACGCTGATGCCTCGGGTGCGGTGATATGATAAGTTGTAGTATGGCTTATTTAATTACTCTTACACGGATTACACCGTCAATCGCAGCAATCTTTGCTTTAGCGGATTCATCAACGTCATTTGCAACGTCAAGAATTGTATATGCATAATCCTTCTTGGATTTGCTGTCCATGCTTTCGATGTTATTGCCTGTTTCGGAAAGTGCAGATGTTACAGTAGAAAGAATGTTCGGAATATTTTTATGTATGACACAAACTCTTTCCGCACCTGTGCGTGCCATAGAAACATTAGGCAGTGTCACGGAGTTTTTGATATTTCCGTTTTCAAGGAAGTCCTTGATCTCGTCAGCTGCCATAGCTGCACAGTTGTCCTCTGACTCAGGAGTAGAAGCACCCAAGTGAGGAGTTGCAATAACTCCGTCTTCACCAAGGATGTCGTCAGTTGCAAAGTCAGTGGTGTAAGCAGCAACCTTACCGTCCTTGATAGCAGCAAGAATATCTGCACTGTTAACGAGGTCTGCTCTTGAATAGTTGATGATACGTACACCGTCTTTCATCTTTGCAATATTTTCTGAATTAATTACGCCTTTTGTATCAGGAGTAAGCGGAACATGAACAGTAATATAATCACTTTCTGCGAATATCTCGTCAAGAGATACAACATGTTTCACCTTGCGGGAAATCATCAGAGCATTATCAACGGACAGGAAGGGGTCATAGCCGACAACTTCCATACCGAGAGATACTGCAGCATTGGCTACAAGTATACCGATTGCGCCAAGTCCGATAACGCCAAGGGTTTTACCCTTGAGTTCAGGACCAACAAACTGGCTTTTTCCTTTTTCTACCATTTTACCTACAGCATCGCCGTTACCTTTAAGGGTTTTTGCCCATTCGATACCGTCAACAACTTTTCTGGAACTGATAAGCATAGCGGTGATAACCAGTTCCTTTACTGCATTAGCATTAGCACCCGGAGTATTGAAAACAACGATGCCTTTTTCGGAGCATTTATCAAGCGGAATATTGTTAACGCCTGCACCTGCTCTGGCAATAGCCAGAAGGCTTTCGGGGAGTTCCATATCGTGCATTGCAGCACTTCTTACGAGAATTGCTTCGGGATTTTGTACGTCATCAGCAACAGTATAGTTATCACCAAGACGTGAAAGACCAGCTTTAGAGATCTTATTAAGTGTCTGAATATTATACATTTTAATCACCTTTACATTTAGTTATCTGTTTATCTGTGGATAACAGTCCGGAACAAGCCCAGACTGCACAATGCAGAATTTGTCATGCGTTTCTTGCTTCAAATTCGCCCATGAATTTAACAAGAGCCTCAACGCCTTCGACAGGCATAGCGTTGTAGATAGAAGCTCTCATGCCGCCTACAGAACGGTGACCCTTAATATTAACGAAATCGTTTTCAGTAGCTTCCTTAACAAATTTAGCATCAAGCTCATCATTGCCTGTTACGAACGGAACGTTCATAAGAGAACGGTCTTCCGGAACAACAGTACCCTTAAAGAGTTTGGAATTATCGAGGAAGTTATAAAGAATTGCAGCTTTTTTCTCATTAATTTCCTTCATCTTTTCAAGACCGCCGATTTCATTTTTAATCCACTCAAGAACGAGTTTAGCAATGTAAATGGTATAGCAGGGTGGAGTATTGAACATAGAACCATTATCTGCATGTGTCTGGAAATTAAGCATAGTAGGAGTAATATCCATTGCGTGACCGATAAGATCTTCACGAACGATAACAATTGTCAGACCAGCCGGAGCCATATTCTTCTGTGCACCGGCATAGAGAATGCCAAACTTAGATACGTCAATCGGCTGTGAAAGAATACAGGATGAAATATCAGCTACGAGCGGAACATCACCTGTTTCAGGAAGATCGTGGTAAACTGTACCATAGATGGTATTGTTCATACAAATGTAGAAATAATCTGCATCCTTTGTAAAGGTATCGGGGTCGAGTTTAGGAATATAGGAAAAGGTTTTATCCTTGGAAGAAGCGACCACATTTGCCTCTATATATCTTGCGGCTTCCTTCTGAGCTTTAGTTGCCCACTGACCTGTCAGAACATAGTCAGCTTTACCGCTTTTTGTGCCGAGGTTCATCGGAATAGCAGCAAACTGTGTTGAAGCGCCGCCCTGAAGGAAAAGAACCTTATAGTTTGCCGGGATTTTCAGAAGATCCCTGAGATCCTGCTCTGCAGTATCGATAATCTCCTGGAAAGCAGCGCTGCGGTGGCTCATCTCCATGACGGACATACCGGTGCCGTTGTAATCCAGCATCTCGGCGGCCACTTCCTTCAGCACTTCCTCCGGAAGCACGGCAGGACCTGCGGAAAAATTGTAAACTCTGCTCATTGTCTGTTACCTCCTATATATCTACATGTTTTTTATCTTGCGTGGGCGGGAAACGGGGACAGTCCCTCTTTCCCATTCGGGGAATGGGAAAGAGGGACTGTCCCCGTTTCCCGCGGATGCTGTCCCAGTTTTTTTAAGCTGATGCCTGATCCGCCTTCTCTACCTCGGCGATGGACTGCTTTCTCATTGGAATCCGGCAGTTCTTATTGTTTCCGAATTCTACAATCACGTCCTCATCGGTCATATCTATGATGACGCCATAAAAACCACCGGTAGTCACGATACTGTCACCAACCTCCATATCATTGAGCATGGCTGTGATTCTCTTCTGTTCTTTCCTCTGGGGACGGATCATCATAAAGTACATGAGCGCCACCAAAAGGACGATCCAGATCACACTGAAGCCTACACTTGCTGTAGTCTCTGTCATTTTCCTCTCCTCCTGTTTTGGCTTTAAACCTTTTTAATACGAATCGTTACTATAATATACACAAAATGTGCAGATAGCGCAAGGGTTTTCTCTCCCATGGGGTCTGACCCCATGGACAAAGTATGAACGCGTTTACAATTTGTTAATGGGGCCTGACCCCATGAACAAAATATGAACATGTTCACAGTTTATACATGGGGTCAGGCCCCTTTATCATCAAAAAGAATTTTATACTGCAGGATCGCGTATTCGTTCAGCAGTTCGTGGTATGGGGAGTCAGGGGCGTCTTTTTCGTAGAAGCGGCCTTTTGAGTCCATATATCCAAAGGCGTTGATCATGGGGATCTTCTGTTGGAGGTCCTGGAGGAAGCGCTGGTATGCGGTAAGGTCTGCGCCGATGGCGCGAAGGAGGTTCAACTGCATGTAGTTCATGCTGGTCTTTTCCATTCCGCTAAGGTCGGTCTCCGGCAGTTCATAATTGGCCCAGATCACGTAGGGCACCTGATAGAGCTGCATGGTCTCTTCCAGGGACAGGGTGAGTCTCTTCTTCCCGATGACTTCGGCGTTAAAACCGTCCGAGAGCTTTGGCTGGTGATCCCCCATAAACAGAATGACCGTCGGCTCTTCCACTTCCGAAAAATAGCCGATAAGCATCTTGAGCGCATCGTCCGAGCGTCTGATCAGCGTCAGATAGGCATTCACGTCCTTATAATCCTTTTTAAGCCCTTCCGGGAAGATCTCCGGCGTGAAATTGTCGTAATCCACATCGTAAGGTGAATGGTTCTGAACCGTCATATTATACAGAAAGAAAGGTCTGTCACTCTCCTCCCGGGTCTCCTCATACAGACGGATGACATTCCGGAAGTCCGCTTCATCGGAAGGATATTTCCGGCAGACATCCATCTCCAGCGGTACGTTCTCCCTGTGGATAAACTCCGAAAAGCCCAGGAGCGGATATACATTTGAACGGTTATAATTGCCGGCTGTATAGGGATGGAAGCCCTGCAACCCGCACCAGCCGCGTTCCTTCATCAACGATGCCATAGACGGAAGCTCATGCTTTATGTAGATCTGGAAGGGGACTGTCCCCGGGGCCAGATGATACATGGAAAAGCCGGTG
>CACZPV010000024.1 GCA_902783065.1 uncultured Ruminococcus sp. | reverse complement strand
AGGGTTTGTGCCGCCTGCGGCGGCACAAACCCCGCTCCGAAAGTCAAAAAGTAGTTTTTTCGACGTAAAAGATACGAAAATGACGGATTACAGCGGAGAAAAAATTGTAAAGCATATGATATCAAAAAACGCATGAATAAAGGAATTTCAGACTTTTACAATCGACTGTTTAAAGATAATAAAGGAGGATAAAATCATATGGATGAAAAATATCTTCTTTCGGTCTGCGGAAAACAGTACGTTAACGGCAGTTCCGATAAAGTTGAGTTACAGACAAATGCTGCTTATGTTATGAAGAACGGCAGCAGATATATCACCTATAAAGAATACGATCCGCAGAATCCCGAACATCATTACCGTACTACGGTTAAGGTGGATAAAAATAATGTGGTTACTGTTATCAAAGGCGGAGAAATGAGCCACAATCTGATTCTTGAAAAGGGAGAACGCCATCGCTGTGAGTATCGTACCCCCTACGGGAATATGACGCTTGGTATTTATACCGAGGAGGTAATTATAGATCTGAACGATGACGGAGGGGAATTATCTGTCCGTTATTCGATCGACATAGAAAATGAACTGGCAAGTACTAACGAACTTACGCTGAAAATCAAGGAGGCAACCAACAATGTCAACTGCACAGAAAACAATACAGATGCTTGAAAAAGCAATCAATAACGCTTTTTCAGCTGCTATGAATGAGGGACTTCTTCCGGAAGCGGAAATTCCCTCATTCAATATAGAAACACCTGCTGACCGCACTCACGGCGATCTTGCAACAAATGCTGCTATGGTATCTGCAAGAACATTCAGAGCAGCACCGAGAAAAATTGCTGAAGCTCTTACTTCAAAGATTGATCTGGAAGGCACCGGATTGTCCGGATTTGAAATTGCCGGTCCGGGATTTATTAATTTCTTTTATGCACCGTCTTTTTATGCAGATGTCCTGAATGAAATAAATGAAAGAGGCAAGGACTATGGCAGATCCGATTTTGGCGCAGGTAAAAGAGTTCTTGTTGAATTTGTGTCAGCTAATCCTACAGGACCAATGCATGTCGGCAACGCGAGAGGCGGCGCACTTGGTGACCAGCTGGCAAGTCTGCTTGACGAGGCAGGATATAATGTTTCAAGAGAGTTTTATGTGAATGATGCAGGTAACCAGATTGAAAAATTCGGATTGTCGCTTGAAATTCGATATATGCAGCTGTACAAGGATGGTATTGAGATGCCGGAAGATGCTTACCATGGTCAGGATATTATAGATCATGCCAAAGCTTTCGCTGAAATCAATGGTGACAAATATGTTGAAGCATCAGGCGAAGAAAGAAGAAAAGCTCTTGTTGCCTATGCGCTGCCGTTAAATATTGAAGGTCTGGAAAGAGATCTTCTTAAGTATCGTATCAGATATGATAATTGGTTCAGAGAAAGTACTCTGCACAACAGCGGTGCTGTAAAACATATTGTTGAAATGCTGACCGAGAAAGGACATACTTATGAGCAGGATGGTGCGGTATGGTTCAGAGCTTCCGAATTTGGTGCGGATAAGGACTTTGTTCTGATTCGTTCCAACGGACTTCCTACATATGTTGTACCGGATATTGCATATCATTATGATAAACTTGTTACAAGAAATTATGATAAGGCAATTGATGTTCTTGGTGCCGATCATCACGGCTATGTTCCAAGACTTAAAGCAGCATTGACAGCTCTGGGGGTAGATGCATCAAAGCTGGATGTTGTACTTATGCAGATGGTAAGACTGATCAAGAACGGAGAACAGTATAAGCTGTCCAAGAGAAGCGGTAAAGCTATTACGCTGGTAACACTGCTGGAAGAAATTCCTATAGATGCTGCAAGGTTTTTCTTTAATCTCAGAGAGGCTAATACTCATTTTGATTTTGATCTGGATCTCGCGGTCGAAAAAACTTCACAAAACCCTGTATACTACGTACAGTACGCTCATGCAAGAATCTGTAATATTGTAAGAAAACTTGCTGAGGAAAATATTACTCCACGTACCTGTACGGCTGAGGATTATGAAAAACTGACTGCTCCTGAGGAAATTGAACTGATCAATAAGCTTGCATCTCTTGAGGACGAAATCGTCAGTGCTGCCAAAGATTATGATCCATCCAAGATTACAAGATACGTCTATGATACAGCGGCACTTTTTCACAAATTCTATAATGCATGTAAGGTGAAAAGTGATGATGAATCGCTTATGCAGGCAAGATTATCACTTTGTCTTGCAGCCAGAACTGTTATTGCCAACATTCTGACTATGTTCAAGATTACTGCGCCGGAATCAATGTAATGAGTATTGTTCTGAAATCTGAACGACTGCGGTCATCTGACATCATAATCTGACCGCTGACTGACCAAAAAAGGAGTATGACGATGAATTATAATTTCAGCCTTCCCCTTGCAGCTAATGCACCTAAAATTACAGAAGAAGCGGACAGCGGAGATTCCGGAGGGCGAGTCTGTCATGAGAACCTGATTCTTGCCGATACGCAGGATATTACTCATATAAAACTGGAAGAAACAGATGATGATGACGAACTTGCAGAGCGTTATGCAGCAGCAATTGACGCAGCTAAAAGAAAAGCAAATGAAAAGGCACTGATCGGAGCAGTACTCAGCAGTGAGGATTGTGCAGCAGAAGAATATGACTGCGGTGCTTTTGAGGGAGCTGTATTCGATTATCTGGAAAAAATGACAATTCTGCGTGATCTCGGAGCAGATATTATTGTTATTAAAAACAACAGTCGTTTGTGGCAGATGAGAGCGGCGGTTATTGCAGGCGTACAGGCAGAAATTCCTGTTTTTATTACGGTTAATGCAGATGAAGATGGCAAGAGCGAAAACGAAGTGGATTATATTGCTGCATTGATCACACTACAGTCGCTGGGGGCTTCGGCGTTTGGCATCTATAGTACGGATGGTATAGGTGAATTGCCTGAACTGCTGCATAATATTTTGCCCCATGCTGAAATTCCGCTGATTGCTGTCGGAAATTTTACTGAATTGAATGAATATGAACTTAAATTTCTGTCGGAAAGCGGTGCATCCGTTTTTATAAACACATCTGATGTGGAGTCTGCGGAAACTACGGCATCAATACTGAGGAATGGCAGTGTTTTTGACGAAGAAAGTGAAAAAGACAGCTATGCGGCTGCTGTCGAAAGCGAAGTTTTTTTTCTTCCTGATAATATCGAACTTAGTGAACCTGTTGAATGTGATTACGGTATGAGTGATGATCTGATAGATATGGATGATGAAAACATTAATTCTGTGTGCATTGCATTACATTCAAGTGATGATGTTTCTTTGCTTGCGGTAAACTCCAATATGTCACGGCTTCCTGTAACCGTTCAGGCTAATGATGCAACAACGCTGGAAGCAGCACTGAGATACTTTACGGGTCGTTTGATCGTTGACAGCCGCTGTGCTGTTGAACGGGATGAACTGGAACAGCTATGTAAAAAATATGGAGCTGTTATATATTGAGCAGAGAATTTTTAATTATGAATTTAACGGATTCAGATTAATGTAGCCGATTGTAAAAAAAGTAGTCGTTTTTGCCGCAAAAGCTGCGAAAATGACGGATTACAGCGGAGAAAAATTGTAAAACGCATGGGTAAAGGAATTTCAGACTTTTACAATCGACCAATTCAGGTTAAAGTCAAAGGAGGTAAAAATATCATGAAAAATAAGCCATTGATGATTTCGGCTCTTATTTTCGGGGGTATAGGAGTACTGATTATTTTGTTTGCTGTCATTTGTTATATGAGCGGGAACACAGAGGTATATGAATCGATAGGTCGTATATTTGGTATGACACGAGATAAAATCACGACTGCCAGCTTAAGCCAGTTCGGTATTATCTTTGAAGCAGCCGCCTTTGTGCTGGGGTATCGTTCCCTGAAAGATGAGGTTCGGTAAATAATTGTAAATACTGCATACTTAGGAGCAGCGAAAGATATTTTAAA
The DNA here is from genome assembly GCA_902783065.1 of uncultured Ruminococcus sp. Taxonomy (GTDB): domain Bacteria; phylum Bacillota; class Clostridia; order Oscillospirales; family Acutalibacteraceae; genus UBA1213. Next base: position 1,340 of record CACZPV010000024.1, on the reverse strand, counting down.
GCATCTTATCGAATATTAGTATAAAACAGCTTAACCGGATGGTTGATACCGGCTGAGCTGTTTTTTTGATTCATCTCGTCATCCGGATAATTATTGCATTACTTCTGCTGTTATACTAATATCTGATAGAAAGTAGACTTGAATCTGCGAGGATATTTTCCGCAAAGTCTGTCTATTTTTTATTAAATATTAATGTTAAAACATAAATTATGATAAATTGCGACAGAGATTAAATGATACAATAAAAATGATTTTGTCGGGTATCAAAGACAACTGATCCCTGAATCTGTGAAGTTGACTTTATGGATAAGTAATAATAAGAAATCTGCCGGCTTTTATCATATTCGAGCGGCAGGGGTGAGGTTTGAATAACTGAAAAAGAGGGAGTGCTTGTGAGCGGCTATCGCGTTTCGGTTCCGGCAGTCAGATGACGACTTATTCAGTGTTTCCATAATTTCTTTGGAGAAAAAGGTAATATTCAGCAGCGGTGTAAACTTTTATATATTAACAGAATAAAATTAAATAAATTATATAAAAAGAATATGAAAAGCACTTGAAATTTATTAAAAATTAATGTATGATAGTAATTAATAAACAGTATTTGGTAAAAAAAGGGGTTGTTTTATATGCAGCTTGGCAATAACGATAATAATGGTCGTTCGGATATGGATTTGTTCCACAGCGGCGAACATTATCACGCATACAGATATATGGGTGCTCATAAGGCTAATATGCTCGGTAAAGACGGTGTTATGTTCCGTGTCTGGGCGCCTAATGCGAAGTCGGTTTCGGTTGTCGGTAATTTTAATAACTGGGATCGTACTGCACACCGAATGATACATACTACTGACGGCGGTGTATGGGAATGCTTTATCGCAGACATCGTTCCGCAGTATTCTATCTATAAATACAGTATAGAAACTTATGACGGTTCCTGTATTATGAAGTCTGATCCTTATGCTTATCATTACGAAACCAGACCGAATAATGCTTCTGTTTATGTCGATATTGACGGCTATGAATGGCATGATGAGGAATGGGCTGAAATCAAACATAAGCATGAATCTTACAGCAGTCCGATGAATATTTACGAAATGCATGCAGGTTCATGGAGAAAGTATAAAGACGGAAATCATTTCTCATACAGTAAGCTGGCGGATGAACTGATTCCGTATCTGAAGGATATGGGTTATACACATGTTGAGATGATGCCGCTGACAGAATATCCGTTCGATGCATCATGGGGCTATCAGGTAACCGGTTATTATGCGGTAACCTCACGTTACGGCAGTGCGTTTGATTTTATGGAGTTCGTTGACAAATGCCATCAGGCAGGAATT
>CACZPV010000023.1 GCA_902783065.1 uncultured Ruminococcus sp. | reverse complement strand
GTGTAAGGTATATTACAGAGATTCCCGCAACAAGATAAAGGACAAAACCTATATTGATAACAAAACTTGACTGTATTTCAGATTTTAACATCTGAGCATCAAGAAGAGCAACTAAAAGAAATGCGACATTCAGTACTGATGAAAAATTCTGCAAAATATAATTTTTCGTTAAGAATCCTACCGTAATGAGGATAAGTGTAATTAACATACCAAAAGACATGATCGTAAAAATTATGCCCTCAAATGAAGTACTGACAGTATCAGTAATCTCACTTTCAGTTTCCGAAATAAAATTCGATATAATACTTTTGTCCTCAGAATCAGATCCGATTATATTCGCAGTAACACCTAAAACTTGAAAATCAATTCCAACTAACGTTTTTTGTAAATGAAACATCGGTAAAACAACCAACGAGATTAACATCACTATTATCATCGCAAACATCATGATTGATATTTGTGTAAAATGTGTATTATTCTTATCGTTGATAGTTTCAACCATACTGTTGTCATTTAAAGGAGAGGAACATTTCGCACAATAGCTCAGTTTATCCAGATTTTTTACTCCACAGTTTTTGCAAATCATTTTGAAACACCCTTTCATAATATAAGTATCTCATTATGAGATATTTATATTATAACAGTAAGCTATATTTTTGTCAAGGGGTGATGAAGATTTTTAGATTAAAAGAAATTCGTAAACAAAAACATATTTCACAAGTAAGACTTTCTATGGAACTGAATCTTGCACAAAATACACTCAGTCAATATGAAACAGGGGCTAGAGAGCCGGATTTTCAGACACTGGTTGCAATCGCAGATTATTTTAATGTATCTGTCGATTACCTTCTCGGAAGAACTGAAAATCCTAAAATAAACAGATAAAAACAACGGTCAGCGAAATGTTATCGCAGATCGTTGTTTTTTACTTAAATTATATTATTTAAAATACGCTGCACCGCTTTCAAAAAGCTTCTGGTCCTTTTCAAACGGAGTGTTGAAATAAAGATTTTCACCTTTGCGTTCAGAATGTCCCATTTTGCCCAGTACACGTCCATCCGGGCTTGTAATACCTTCAATTGCGCAGATTGAACCATTTGTATTGAAAGCAATATCACCGGAAGGATTGCCGTCAAGATCCACATACTGAGTTGCAATCTGACCGTTTTTAATGAGCTGATCAAGCATTGCATCACTTGCAGCAAACCGTCCTTCTCCGTGGGAAATCGGGATTGAGAAAATATCGCCTGCATTTACACCCGACAACCATGGCGATTTTACAGAAGTAACTCTTGTATATGCCATGTGAGATATATGTCTGCCAATCGTATTGTAAGTCAGGGTGGCATCATCTACTTTAAGTTCTCTGATTTCTCCGTATGGTACCAGCCCCAGTTTAATCAGCGCCTGGAAACCGTTGCATATACCAAGCATCAGACCATCACGATTTTTAAGAAGGTCATTTACAGCTTCACTGATTCTCGGATTACGGAAGGTTGTTGCAATGAATTTACCTGAACCGTCAGGTTCGTCACCGCCGGAAAAGCCTCCCGGAATCATAATCATCTGAGCTTGCTTAATCAGTTTTACCATTTCGGCAATGGTTTCTTCAATTGCATCCGGTGTCAGATTGCGCACAATCAGAAGCTGCGGATCAGCACCGGCTTTTTCGAATGCTCTGGCGGTATCCACTTCACAATTAGTGCCGGGGAACACAGGAATAAATACCTTTGGTTTTGCTGTTTTAATAACGGGAGAAGAAGTATTTCTTTCCGTATAAAGCGGAATATCCTTTGAAACAGCCGGACATTTTGCCTTTGTTGGGAATACACCCTCAAGCTTTTCTTCCCATACGCTGATGAGTTCATCAATATCAAGTACAGAACCGTTAACAGTAATTTTTGGTTCATGTGTTGTAGTACCAAGATCATAATAAAGTACGTCTTTTGTAAGCTGTGCGCCATCTGCCAGTTCAAGAATAAGTGAACCGGAGAGCGGAGCATACAATTCATCCTCTGTAAGTTCCGCAGCAAAATCAAAGCCAATCTTATTGCCGAATGACATCTTGGCAACAGCTGCTGCAGCACCGCCTTCTTTGACAGTAGAAGCAGCCAGAACTTTACCTTCGTTCATCAGTGCATAAACGGCACGATACATATTCTTAAGCTTTTCCCATTCAGGCAGCATTGATGATTTATCCTCAGGGACAGGTACGTAGATAACTTTGGAACCAGGTTTCTTAAATTCCGCTGAAATTGTCTTTGATGCCTTTGTCATAGCCACTGCAAAGCTGACGAGAGTAGGCGGAACATCAAGATCTTCAAATGATCCGGACATACTGTCTTTGCCGCCGATAGAAGGAAGTCCCATCTTTATCTGTGCCACAAGTGATCCCAACAGTGCGGCAGCAGGCTTGCCCCAACGTGACGGAACATCGTGCAGCCTTTCAAAATATTCCTGGAAAGTCAGTCTGGCTGTCAGCGGATCAGCACCGATTGCGAGCAGTTTGGACAGAGATTCCGTTACTGCAAATGCAGCGCCGTGGAACGGACTCCATTTTGCAATACCGGGGATGTAGCCATATGACATAGCGGTGGCATCGTCTGTTTCGCCTTCAAGCAGCGGAATTTTAGCCGCCATAGCTTCCTCCGGAGTAAGCTGTGTTTTTCCACCGAAAGGCATCATAACAGTTGCCGCACCGATACTTGCATCAAATCTTTCTGCAAGACCACGCTGAGAGCATACTTCAAGTCTAGAAAGGTTCTCTTTAAAACTATCTGCCGTATTTTTGCCCTTGAGTAATTCAGGTGCATGAGTGCGGTAATTCTTATTTGCATCGGGAGCAGTGATAAATGCCTCTGCAACCTGTGTTACACCATTGGTATTGAGGAATTTTCTGCTGAGGTCAACAATGGTTTTTCCTCTCCAGTTCATGGTAAGACGGGGTGTTTCGGTTACAACTGCAACAGCAGTTGCTTCAAGGTTTTCCTTAGCGGCTTCAGCAATAAATTTATCCACATCTTTTGCCTCAAGAACAACAGCCATTCTTTCCTGTGATTCGGAAATAGCCAGTTCCGTGCCGTCAAGACCGTCATATTTTTTTGTTACTTTGTCAAGATCAACTGTCAGTCCGTCAGCAAGTTCGCCAATAGCTACACAGACACCGCCTGCACCGAAATCGTTACAGCGTTTTATCATTGTAGATACTGTTTTATTTCTGAACAATCTTTGTATTTTTCTTTCAGTCGGAGGATTTCCTTTTTGTACTTCTGCACCGCAGGTTTCTATTGAATCCATTGTATGAGCCTTGGAAGAACCTGTAGCACCTCCGCAGCCATCACGTCCGGTTCTGCCGCCGAGCAGAACGATTATATCGTCGGGGGACGGTACTCCTCTTACAACATTCTCTTTAGGTGATGCACCGATTACAGCACCGATTTCCATTCTCTTTGCTGCATAGCCCGGATCATAAAGTTCAACTACCTGACCGGTAGCAAGACCGATCTGGTTGCCGTAGGAACTGTAACCCTGCGCTGCGCCGGTAGTAATCTTTCTGGACGGAAGCTTGCCTTCCATTGTTTTTTCAAATGGAACAGTAGGGTCACCTGATCCGGTAACACGCATTGCCTGATAAACGTAAGACCTGCCCGAAAGCGGATCACGAATTGCACCTCCGAGGCAGGTTGCAGCACCGCCGAAGGGTTCAATTTCTGTCGGATGGTTATGAGTTTCATTTTTAAACTGTACAAGCCACTGTTCTGTTTTGCCGTCAATCGTCACGGGTACTTCAATGGAGCAGGCATTGATCTCGTCACTCTGGTCAAGATCGGGAATCATTCCTCTTTTTCTGAGAAGTTTCATACCGACAAGTGCCATATCCATCAGAGATACATCTCTATCGCTGTTTTTGCCATAGATCTCCTCTCTGCTTTCATAATACAATGCAAGAGCATCCTGAATAGTTTTAGTCAATTCGGATTTTTCTATTTCAATTTTTTCAAGTCTTGTAAGGAAGGTTGTATGACGGCAGTGATCCGACCAATAGGTATCAATCACACGCAGTTCGGTAACGGTAGGATCCCTGTGTTCGTCGTCACGGAAATAATCACGGCAGAATTTCAGATCTGAGAGTGTCATCGCAAAGCCCATACTGTCGAAGTAGTTTTTCATTTTTTCATCGTTCCATTCAGTAAAGCCGCTGACGACAGCTACATCAGCAGGAACATCCGCTTTCATATCAAGAGATTCAGGTTTATCAAGAGAAGCTTCGCGGGATTCAACGGGATTAATTAGATAGTGTTTGATTTTATCCATATCTGACTGTGTAATATTGCCCTTTATACCAATCACTTTTGCAGAAACAACCTGCGGTCTTTCTCCCTGTGTCAACAGCTGAACACATTGTGCAGCCGAATCAGCTCTCTGATCATACTGACCGGGCAGATATTCCATTGCGAAGATGCTGTAATCGCTATCCTCAGGGAGTATTTCATCATAAACGATATCCGCATTAGTTTCACTGAGGATTGTTGATTTGGCTTTTTCAAAATCCTCTCCATCAATTCCGCTAATATCGTAGCGGTTAATAATTCTTACTTTTTCAACAGCCGTAAGTCCCAGACTTTTCTGGATATCGGCTGTAAGATTAGATGCTTCGACATCAAAGCCGCTGCGTTTTTCCACAAAAATTCTTTTTACTGCCATTTTATCACCCATCTCCGGTACAATTCCGGTAATAATATCGCTGCGGCAGGCAAAACATTGCCCGACACAGCTTATACTAAATACCTGATAAAAAACAGACAGCCTTTGAGGTCTATTTCCCGCAAATCCAAGTATACTTTCTATCAGAAATTAGTATTACAGACAAATTCATTGTATCATATTTCGTATTAATTTTCAATATTTACACAGCTTCACACATTAAAAAGTTACGAATCTATTGACAGATACGCTTCTTCTGTCCATTTCCCTGCCCAAACGACAGCGGCAGCAACGAATTATCGTTGCTGCCGCCGCTCAGAAGATGTTCCTGATAATAATGATTTTATTACAGAATATTAGTTTGTTGCTGTAAGTGCAAACTCTTTTACACCGGTATGACCTGCGGTGTCTTTTACGTAGGTCTTAATTGTGAATGTTCCGGCAGAACCAGGTCTGAATGTACCAAATCCATCTGAACCAAACTTGGTCCATGTGTTGGAGGTATCTCTCTTATAATAGAACTCATAAGTATAATTATTGTTGCCGCCGGAAGCAGCACCTGCAACAATAACCGTATCTCCTACTGTAAACTTTGTTTTTGAAACGGTTGTTTTGTTGTTGAGAGTACATGCTGTTGCAGTAAGAGTAAAGTCTTTCTTTGCAGATCTGCCGGCAGTGTCTTTTGCGTAGGTTCTGATATAGAATGTACCTGCTGAGCCTGGCTGGAAGATGCCTGTGCCGTTATTGTCAAACTTTGTCCATGAGCTGACAGTACTTCTTCTGTAGTAGAACTCATATTTATAGCTGCCGCTGCCGCCGGACGCTGCACCGGTAACTCTTACGATTTCGCCTACTTTAAAGTTTGTCTTGCTGACAGCAGTATTATTTGTTACTGTTGCAGAAGTTGCTGTAAGAGTAAAGTCCTTCATCGCAGATTTGCCTGCGCTGTCCTTTGCATAAGTTCTTATCGTGAAAGTACCTGCTGAGCCCGGC
>CACZPV010000022.1 GCA_902783065.1 uncultured Ruminococcus sp. | reverse complement strand
GCTGGCGGCAGAGAAAAAATGTAAAGCACATGATCTCAAAAACCGCATGGATAAAAGTTTTTTTGTGATTTTACAATCAGTTTAAAAATTAAAAAATAAGGGAGAAAAAATGCTTACTTATCTTATCAATGTGACCAGTGATATGTTGGCAGCATCACTGATCATTGGAATTATTCTTGCATTCATAGATAAATATTGTTCGGATAAAGCCAGGCTTATTTACCGGATCGGACTAATGCTTGGTTTTGTCGCTGCCGGTATAAGGGCATATATTACTAATACCCGAAGAATTGAAAGCGGATGGAAGGTCGGCGCATATGGATATGGCGTTGCTTTAGGACTATTCGTGCTGGCTGCGGCAGTATTAGCTGTGTTCGGATATAGCTTTTTCAAGAAAAAAGCTGGTTCTAAAATGGCAGTAATAGGTAATTTTGTGATAGCAGTTACATTTGGTCTGTTGACAATAACATATTTATATTGTGCGCTGCCAAATGTTTATGTTTATCCTTTTAAATTTGATACTGACGGAAACAGTATATTATCTACAGAATTTCTGTTTCGTCTGGGGAGCTATCTGCTTGGTATTATTATATGTATTACCTCGTCAGCCGCTGCATATAAAATGATGTCTTTTGCTGCTAAAAAAGGAATGACAAAACTTTTATGTGCTGTATTGTATGCGGCTAATGTGTTTTATGCGGTTTTTAATTTCGCCAGACTAATGCTTGTGCTGACCCCAAGAAAGATTGTGAATAGTCCTGCACTTTTCAATTTTGCGGCTGCAAGCAATAATCTGTCGTATTGGTATACATTTGCAATTTTTATTGTATTGATGTTGACAGCAGTAATTTTCTGGATTAAAAGCTTTACAATGAAAGAACCTTATTCTAATAATGCGCAGCGGCGTAAACTTCGTTCTGTATGGCGAGGCGGAAAGCGCAGTTCGATTGTTCTGACAGTATGCTTTGTATGTGGTATTCTCAGTGCTACATGGTTTACTGATCTGAATACTGTTGAGATACGTGAAGCACCCGTGGAGGACCCGATCATTACAAAGGATGGAAGCGGAGCAGACAGTATTCTTAGGGTACCAATTGAAAAAGTCAGTGATGGACATCTTCATCGATTCGGTTATAAGCCTAAAGGTGGGAATCTTGTTCGTTTTATTGTAGTTCTTAAACAGGAAAATACCAATAATTATGGTGTTGGATTAGATGCTTGTGATATCTGCGGCGAAGCCGGATATTATGAAAATAACAATGGTCAGATTGTATGCAAAAAATGTAATGTTATCATGAACAGGACTACAATCGGTATGAAAGGCGGATGCAATCCGATTATTATTGACTATGATATTGATGAGAATAATATTACGGTTCCCGTGTCGGAAATGGTGAAAAATCAGGATAAATTCAAAAACTAAGTAAAATATAATCAATCGGAGTTCAGTTCTGAATGAGAGGAAGGATAAATCATGTTTTTCAGAATGATCCGGGGTACATTTGCCCGTCAGTGGAAAAAAATGCTGATGATCGCACTGACGGTTGCTCTCGGTGCTTCCATTGCAACAGCAATGCTGAATGTAATGTTAGATGTAGGAGATAAGATCAATGAAGAACTAAAAACCTACGGTTCAAATATTACTGTTATTCCGCAGTCTGAAGCAGTGATGAATAAGTTGTATGATGTAGAAAACGACGAAATAAAAGCAGAATATATTCAGGAAGAAAAATTAGGCGAATTAATGACAATTTTTTGGGCAAATAATATTACGGATTTTGCTCCGTTAACAGATACGACCGTTACACTGAATGGTTCTGATGTCAGACTGATCGGCAGCTGGTTTGATCATCATCTGGAGTTTGTTAAAAAGGGTACGACTTATCAGCGTGATACAGGAATTATAAATCTGCGCAGCTGGTGGGATATTACGGACGGCAAATGGATGGATGAACAGAAACTGGACGGAGATAAATACGCAATGATTGGAGCAGAGCTTGCTAAGGAAAAGAATCTGTCAGCAGGAAACAAAATTACAGTAAACGGGGAAAAAGGTGCCGAAGAACTGACTATTGTAGGTGTTTATGAATCCGGTGATGATGAGGATCAATGTATATATACCACATTGCCTGTTGTACAACGGCTGACTGACAGCAGCGGTCTGTTTAAAAAAGCAGAGGTCAGTGCTATTACTTCACCGGATGACGAATTGGCAGTCAAAGCTGCTAAAAATCCGTCCCTTCTTTCAGGTGACGAATATGACTTGTGGTACTGTACAGCCTATGTCAGCTCAATATGTTTTCAGATACAGGAAGCTATTCCTGAAGCATCAGCAGCTGCCGTCAGACAGATCGCAGATTCCGAAGGCAAGATTCTTGAAAAAACGGAACTGCTGATGTCACTTATAACTCTGATGAGTCTGATTGGTGCCACTCTTGGTATTTCCAATCTGGTTACTTCCGGTGTAATGGAAAGATCAGCGGAGCTTGCGCTGCTTAAAGCAGTCGGCGCTGCAAACAGCCAGATCCCACGTCTGGTGCTGACGGAGATTATGATAACTTCTGTCATCGGAGCAGCGGCAGGATATTTTATAGGATATGCCTTTGCTCAGATTATAGGTCATACGGTATTTTCATCTTCAATTGAAATGAGCGGTATAGTAGCGTTGATTGTTGCTGTGCTGATCATCGCTGTTACACTGGTTGGCTGTATACCGGCAATACGTATGTTGTTAAGACTTCGTCCGTCTGAGGTTCTGCACGGCGCCCATTAAGGAGAATTAATAGTATGAATAAAAAACAACGGATGTTTATCCGGATGGTTGTTGCATCGCTTATCAGAAGACGTTCACGTATGATTGTAGCATTGCTTGCAATCGTGGTTGGAGCAACAATTTTGTCCGGTCTTGGAATGATTTACTATGACGTACCTCGTCAGATGAGCGCACAGTTTCGCAGCTATGGCGCAAATATTATTTTTACCCCATCAGGAGATGGCTATGTATCTGAGGAAGATCTTGATCAGGGTGTTTCGATTTTTAAAAAGGAAGAATTAGAAGGCTTCACTCCTTATCGCTATGAAAATTCCAATATACATAATCTACCTGTGACGCTTGCCGGTACAGATTTTGATTCAGTCATGAAAACAAGTCCCTACTGGCATATTTCGGGACGTCTTCCTATGGGTGACGGAGAAACGCTTGTTGGCGCAAAAGCAGCAGAAAAACTTGGATTAGATATTGGCGATAGTGTGTCAGCACAAAATTCTTTTATGATAACGGAAGATACAGATCTTACTAAAATTCCTGATTATGAAATATATACTGATCCGGAAACAGGAGAAAAATACTGTGATCACCTTCTGGAAATGCAGGTGACAGGTATTCTGGAAACAGGCGGACCGGAAGAAGAATATATTTATACAACATTTCATGATATCAGCAGCCTGACGCTGAGCGAAAGAGGATATGATATTGTTGAAGTCAGTGTTGCAGCTATGCAGGACAGACTAAAGGATTATATAAAAACAATTAACAGCAATGTCAGCGGAATTTCCTCAAAGCTGGTCAAGCGTGTGACTGCATCTGAAAGTACAGTACTTACCAAACTGGAATCATTGGTATTTATTGTTACACTGGTAGTACTTGCGCTGACAATGATATGTGTTGCAACGACAATGACTGCTGTAATTGCGGAAAGAAGACGTGAAATTGGTCTTCGCAAAGCATTGGGTGCTTTAAATTCCAGTATTATTGCAGAGTTCATGAGTGAAGGACTTTTGCTTGGCGGAGTCGGAGGAATCATCGGTGCTGTATTGGGTTATTTTTTTGCGGATGTTGTCAGTATGAATGTATTCAGCAGTTCGATTACTTTCCGGCCGCTGCTGATACCGATTACCATTGCAGCATCGGTTCTTGTGACAGGTCTTGCTTGTCTGATTCCTATAAGGAGTGCAGTGGATGTGGATCCGGCATTAGTACTTAAAGGTGAATAAAGGAGAGAAACAAAAATGAGTTTACTGGAATTAAAAGACGTTTCAAAAGTATACGGCGAACTCCATGCGCTTGACAAAGCAAATCTTACCGTTGAAAAGGGAGAATGGATTGCCATTATGGGTCCGTCCGGTTCGGGAAAAAGTACTATGATGAATATTATCGGATGTATGGACAGACCAACATCGGGACAGGTGATTTTTGACGGCAGGGATATTTCTAAGGAAAGTCGTAAAAAGCTGACTGAATTTCATCGGGATAAGATTGGTCTGGTATTTCAGCAGTTTCATCTGATAAATTATCTGAATGCGGTAGAAAATGTTATGGTAGCGCAGTACTATCATAGTATGCCTGATGAAAAGGAAGCACTTGAAGCTTTAGAACGTGTCGGATTAAAAGACAGAGCAAGACATTTGCCAAGTCAGCTTTCCGGCGGTGAACAGCAGAGAGTCTGCATCGCACGTGCGCTGATCAATTCTCCTCAACTGATTCTGGCTGATGAGCCGACTGGTAACCTTGACGAAGCTAATGAAAATATTGTTCTGGATATTTTTAAGCAGCTTCATAAAGAAGGTACCAGTCTGGTGGTGGTTACACATGATCCCGAAGTTGGAGAAGTTGCGCAGAGAATAGTCAGATTGGAACACGGAAAGATTGTTTCGGATAAAAAGAACGAGAATTTCACGGAATAATCAAATAAGCAGTATACCTTTCCGACGGAATTTTATAATGAGGTGACTAACGATGAAAAGACTTAAATCAGCATGGATTGTTTCTTTGTTGGCAGCGGCAGTGATTATTATACCTCTGAGCGGCTGCGGAGAAGATAAAGTACAGGCTAATTATAAGGACGGTAACTATACAGGCAGAAGTTCTGATTTCAAAGAGGATGAAAGCGGAAACGGAGCCGGTTATGGGGAAGTGGAGATTGAAGTAAAGAGTAATAAAGTAGTTTCCTGTTCATTCAAAATGTATGAACTGGACGGAACTTTAAAAGATGAAAATTACGGTGCTGATCTGAGTAAGGAAAACCGGTTGAAAGCACAGAAAGCAGTACAGTCAGCAGATAAATATTCAACCTTTCTGACAAAATCGGGGAGTATTGATAATGTTGATGTCATCAGCGGGGCAACTATTTCCTATAAGGAATTTGTAGAAGCTG
>CACZPV010000021.1 GCA_902783065.1 uncultured Ruminococcus sp. | reverse complement strand
GCGACAGTTTATCTGGTACTGAATTTCTCCTTATAGCTTTCTATTGCCTCATGAATGATCTGTACAGCCTCATCCTTGCCTCTGACTTCATCAACAACGGTTTCCTTATTCTCCAGTGATTTATATACGGAGAAGAAGTGTGTCATTTCGTCAAAGATATGCTTCGGCAGTTCTGTGATATCTGAATATGTATTATAAGTCGGATCATCAAACGGAATTGCAATTACCTTATAGTCATTTCTTCCGTTATCGAGCATGGTAATATATCCTATAGGATAGCACTGAACCAATGTAAGCGGATAAATTTGTTCCGAACAAAGAACCAGTACATCAAGAGGATCCAGGTCATCTGCATATGTACGAGGAATAAAGCCATAGTTAGCAGGATAATGTGTAGATGTGTAAAGAATACGATCGAGTTTGAGAAGACCGCTTTGCTTATCCAGTTCATATTTAGCCTTACTGCCCTTTGGGATCTCGATAACGCATATAAAGTTTTCGGGTGTTATCCTTGAAGAATCCATATCATGCCATATATTTTGCATATAAATCTCTCCTTAAAAGTTTTCTATAGCTGATTGTAAAATCAAACTGCTGTCAGAAAAAGGATTTGATACAGCTGTCTGAATTTTGAATAAACCTATTTTCCGAATAAATGAAGTTTTCTCACAAAGCACTGTTATCCTCAAAACGAGGATAACAAAAAAACCATTCACTTACGGAAAATATATTATCATTATAGCACATATTACACAGAATTACTATAGAAATTGATAAAATTTTTATTTTTAGTGACATAATGAATTAATCTTTTTAGTCCGAAAAAAAATTATGACCATGAAATATGTTACAGGGAAGTTTAGTACTATATCTTTTATAATTCAGTAAAAAATTGGGATTCAGGAAGTTTTATTCTGCCGGGTTCCGGGCGGACAACTGCTATATATCATATATAATGTATAAATCCCCGTCCGGCAAAAATAACGGACGGGGAAGATAGGGACAGTTAGTTATGTGGCAGATGAGTATACGTAATTAATTTTCTGCGCCATATTGTTCATAATAAGCATCGATTGCAGCTTTCAGTTTATCATCAATAATAATTTTACCTTTATATTCTTTATTATAAAGGTGTTCGATTACTTCTTCCATGGTAACAATTGCAGTTGTTTTAAGACCATATTTTTCTTCAATTTCTTTCAATGCACTTTTAGTTCCCTGACCTCTTTCCATTCTGTCAACGGAAACAACAAGACCCACTGGTGTAACATTTCCCTGTGCTTTGATAATAGGCAAAGTTTCCTCTATAGATGTACCCGCAGTGGTAACATCCTCAATAATAACAATTTTATCGCCGTCACTGATCGGACTGCCAAGGAGAATACCCTTATCGCCGTGATCTTTTATTTCTTTGCGGTTGGAACAATAGCGTATATCTGTATCAAATTTTTCGCTGATAGCTATAGTTGCAGCAACACTCAGGGGTATTCCTTTATAAGCCGGACCGAAAAGTACATCAAAATCCAGACCAAATTTTTCTTTGATTGCTTCGGCATAATATCCTCCGAGTCTTCTGAGCTGTGCGCCGGTGCGGTAGAAACCTGTATTTACAAAGAACGGTGTTTTTCTGCCGCTTTTTGTTACAAAATCACCGAATTTCAGTACCTGACAATCAACCATAAATTCAATAAATTCTTTTTTATAATTTTCCATTTTTTAACCTCCGTATTATTTCTTTGAGATACACTGTTCACCCGTACTTTTCTGTTATAATAATTCTCAGATACAATAAAACCGCATATCAATTCATTGAATATAAGCGATGATTGCTGTAAAAAAATTATACACAACCGAAAAGGTCAAGTTTATATCTATAATATAACATATTTTTTATCACTTGTAAAGAATTTAGCTGCACTGGTGAGCTGAAACACATCTCCCTGGTGGAAACCCTTTGTTTAAAAACAAAGGGTTATCCCCCAGACCCCTTTCCTAAAAAAACTGAACTTAATTATTAATAATTCAAATTCACCATGAATCAACAATAGCAGACGACTGTAATAATGTTGAAACTGTGTTTAGCAGTGGGAATTATATTGACAGCGGCGGCACGCCGCCCGGCGAGCCGCCGGAGCCGAAACGCAATAGTCGCTCGCTTACGCTCCGCTCTGTTTCAGTTATCTGAACTTTACACCCGCGTGTCAGGCTTTTTTTAATTCAAATCAAACATTGAATCAATAAAAGCAGACGACTGATAAAAGTATTTTAGTCTAAGTGGATGCGGGTATTAAATTGACAGCGGCAGCATGCCGCCCAGCGTCACGCTGGTGGTACGCCGCCAATTTTTGATTTGGTAAAAGAAAAAACTTCGCCGGGTAAAGTCTATGCTTTATCAGGCGAAGTTTAATTGATTTTATTAAAACATCAGATACTTTATGTCGGGAAAAGTAAAGTGTAGCTTTGGGCTGCTTTTGATTCCGAGTGTAATATCAGGCTTTTTATTGTCATTATACTGCAATTTATTGTCTTACAGTTCTGTCGGATAAATAGCAGGGATATTTTCCTCAATCTCAACATCTCTGTATCTTGCCATACAGGTGCCGGCAGGAACCAGCTTACCGATCAATACGTTTTCTTTCAATCCCATCAGCGGGTCTACCTTACCCTTGATAGCGGCATCGGTAAGAACTCTGGTGGTTTCCTGGAAAGAAGCAGCTGAAAGGAATGAATCAGTTGCAAGAGATGCCTTGGTAATACCGAGCAGTGTCGGTGAATAAGTAGCGGTTGAAAGACCGACCTCACCTTCAGCGATTCTCTTTTCGATCTCCTCATTTGCAGCATAGAAATTACCCTTGTCTACGAGTGAACCGGGGAGAAGGTTGGTGCTGCCGGCATCCTCAATGCGTACCTTCTTCATCATCTGGCGAACAATAACTTCAATATGTTTATCGTTGATATCAACACCCTGTAAGCGATAGGCACTCTGAACTTCTTCAATCAGATAGTCCTGAACAGCAGCTGCGCCCTTGATGTTAAGAATTTCGTGTGGATCAACCGAGCCTTCGGTAAGAAGATCACCGGGTTCTACCATCTGACCGTTCTTGACTTTTGTACGGGCACCGAACGGAATGAGATATGTTTTGCTAGTTACACCTGTCTTACCGTCAACGGACTGTTCAGGATCGTTTCCTGTAATTACAGCATTTCTGTCTTCCAGTTTAACCTGACCGCCAATTTCGGTAATAATAGCGATATGTTTTGGTTTTCTTGCTTCAAAAAGTTCCTCGACACGGGGAAGACCCTGTGTGATATCTTCACCGCCTGCGACACCGCCTGTATGGAATGTACGCATTGTGAGCTGTGTACCGGGTTCGCCGATGGATTGTGCTGCAATAATTCCTACAGCTTCACCAATGGTAACAGGCATACCGTTAGCAAGGTTGGAACCGTAACATTTTCTGCACACACCGTGTTTTGCACGGCAGTCAAGAATAGAACGGATTCTGATGTTCTTGCATCCGGAATTGACAATCAGATCTGCATCGTGGTCATCCATGATTTTATCGGTAGAAACAAGAAGCTCTCCTGTCTGAGGATCGTAATAATCTTCGCAGAGATAACGTCCCTGCAGACGTTCATGCATGGATTCAATGATTGAATCAGCATCACCTGAATGAACAAGCTTTACAAGCTCTGCACCGTGGTCAATAAGGATACGGATATCGTTATCTGTCAGCAGTTTTCTTGCAGGAATCAACATTCTGCCCGTTTCCTTATCACAGTAATCGTCCATGATCCTTCTGCCCTGAAGTGTCTTTACAAAGGACGTATACTCTTTGATCACAGGTTCTGTCATACCTTCCTCAGTTTCTTTTACTTTTACGGAAGTGATACCGCAGTTAATGATATTGTCTGCATCCTGTTCGGTAATAGGCTGTGTTGTGACAGCAATAGCATCACCGGTTCTTGGATCGTTGATATCAGATGCAGGAAGTTTGCCGACAATCTGGCTGCGCATGGAGCGGAACTGTTCATACGGACGGATTCTGATATCGGTAGTGCCAAGATTTCTGATCATATCGACATCACGCTGTGTCATGATACGGTCCGTGGAGATAAGTATATTTCCGTTTGACGGATCATAATAGTTCTCAAACAGATGGTTTCCGGTAAGGTTTTCGTAAGATACTCTTACTTCTTCGCCGGTTTCCGCACTGGTTTGTCTTATATCATATACAACGATACCGTCCTTGGTGCCGCAGTCTTCCTCACGAATAATAACATCCTGTGATACGTCAACAAGACGTCTGGTAAGATAACCGGAGTCAGCAGTACGGAGTGCTGTATCAGCAAGCCCCTTTCTTGCACCACGGGAAGAAATGAAGTATTCGAGAATATTAAGACCTTCACGATAGTTAGCTCTGATCGGGATTTCAATTGTTTTACCTGATGTATTTGCGATAAGTCCACGCATACCGGCGAGCTGTCTTATCTGGCTCATAGAACCACGGGCACCTGAGTCAGCCATCATGTAAATCGGGTTATATCTGTCAAGGTTATCTTTCAGTGCAGTGGTTACATCATTAGTAGCCTTTTCCCAAATATTGATAACCTTTTCGTAACGTTCCTGATTAGAGAGATAACCTCTCCTGTACATAGCAGTAACCTTGTCGATTTCTTTTTCAGCTGCTGCTATAATTTCCTTTTTCTTAGGAGGAATGGTAGCGTCACAAACGGCAACCGTAATAGCGCCTTTGGTAGAATATTTATAACCTTGTGATTTTACGGCATCCAGTACTTCGGAGGTACGCTGGGTACCGTGTTTTTTAATACACTTATCAAAGATTTTTCCGAGCTGTTTTTTACCAACAAGGAAGTCGATCTCATACTTGAGGAAATTATCCGGATTAGTTCTGTCAACATAACCGAGATCCTGAGGAATAGGATTATTAAAGATAATACGTCCTACAGTTGTATCAACCAGACGGGATATTTTTCTGCCGTTAAAGACACCCTCACGGCGCACCTTGATTTTAGCATGAAGCGCAATAACACCTGTCTGATATGCCATGATTACCTCATCTACATCACGGAATATTTTGCCTTCACCCTTTTCGCCGTCTTTATCCAGCGTCAGATAATAGGAACCGAGTACCATATCCTGTGTAGGAACAGTTACAGGTTTACCGTCAGACGGTTTTAGCAGGTTATTTGCTGCCAGCATAAGGAAGCGGGCTTCTGCCTGAGCCTCTGCCGACAGAGGAACGTGTACAGCCATCTGGTCGCCGTCAAAATCGGCATTAAAAGCGGTACAAGCAAGAGGATGAAGCTTAAGAGCCTTACCTTCGACAAGGACAGGTTCAAATGCCTGAATACCGAGTCTGTGAAGTGTTGGTGCGCGGTTAAGCATAACCGGATGTCCTTTGATAACTCTTTCAAGGGCATCCCATACTTCGGGCTGTGCTCTTTCAACGGCTTTTCTTGCTGCCTTGATATTAGCGACTGATCCGCTTTCTACGAGGATCTTCATTACGAAAGGCTTAAACAGTTCCAGAGCCATTTCCTTCGGAAGACCGCACTGATACATTTTCAGTTCAGGACCTACAACAATAACCGAACGTCCTGAGTAGTCAACACGTTTACCGAGAAGGTTCTGACGGAAACGTCCCTGTTTACCTTTAAGCATATCAGAGAGGGATTTAAGTGAACGGTTGGAGGGACCGGTAACAGGTCTGCCTCTTCTGCCGTTATCAATAATTGCATCTACAGCTTCCTGGAGCATACGTTTTTCGTTGCGGATGATCATTCTCGGAGCATGAAGCTCGATAAGTCTTTTCAGACGGTTGTTTCTGTTAAGCACCCGGCGGTACAGATCGTTAAGATCGCTGGTTGCAAAACGTCCGCCGTCGAGCTGTACCATCGGACGGATATCCGGAGGGATAACAGGGAGAACGTCAAGGATCATCCATTCAGGTCTGTTTCCGGAGATACGGAAAGATTCAACAACCTCAAGTCTTTTTAGAAGCTTGATTTTTTTCTGACCTGTTGCGTTTTCGAG
>CACZPV010000020.1 GCA_902783065.1 uncultured Ruminococcus sp. | reverse complement strand
CAGGTTGTCATGATTACAGGCGACAGAAAAGAAACCGCAGTTGCTATTGCTAAAGATTCGGGACTTCTTACGTCCAATGACGAGGTTGCACTTACCTCCGCCGAGCTTGCAGAACTCAACGATGACGAGGTAAAGGAAATTCTGCCGAAACTGAGGGTTGTTGCAAGAGCGCTTCCCATGGATAAGAGCCGTCTGGTAAGACTTGCTCAGGAAATGAACCTTGTTGTCGGTATGACCGGAGACGGTGTAAATGACTCACCGGCACTAAAAAAAGCCGATGTGGGCTTTGCTATGGGCAGCGGTACAGAAGTTGCCAAGGCCGCCGGTGATATTACTATACTGGACGATAATTTCCTTTCCATTAAAAAAGCAATTCTGTACGGACGAACTATGTTCAAAACAATACGTAAATTCCTTGTATTCCAGCTTACCGTCAATGTTGCAGCTGTAATGATGTGTTTTATCGGTCCCATCCTTGATATAAGCAATATTTACGGCGGTACTGTTCTGACGGTTGTACAGCTGCTTGTGATTAACTTGGCAATGGATACGCTGGCTGCAGTAGCTTTCGGCAGCGAACCGCCGCTGGAAGAATATATGAAAGAAAAACCGATCCCGAGAACTGCCGGTATCGTCAACAAATCCATGCTGATTGAAATTATTATTTCTTCGCTTTATATTATGATCGCCTGTCTCTCCATCCTTTATATACCTGCGATCACTCATCTGTTTGTTGATGCTGACCGTAATCTGACTCCTGATCATGTTTATTATCTGAAATCTGCATTGTTTGCAACTTTTATGATGTCAATAGCTTTTAACGGCTTTAACGCAAGGACGGAAAACATTAACCTGTTTAAAGGTCTGAAACAAAATAAGAACTTCGTTTTAGTCATGCTTGGAATCCTTATCCTTCAGTTTGTATTTGTTACCTTTGGCGGTGATTTCCTGAGCGTAAGAGCTCTCCAGCCCGCCGCATGGGGACTGTGTACGGTTATGGCATTGCTTGTTATACCTATCGATCTTATAAGAAAACTGATTGTTGCACTGACTTCGGCAAAGAAAGAAAACAAATAAAAAAAGAGTTACAAATATAAGAAAACCGCCGCACTGCATTTCATTTACGCAGTACGGCGGTTTCTTTAGTTTTTTAGTGAGGAAGTCTACCGCTATAGTTAAACGCGTAAAAACAATATTTCAGAAAATCAGAAATCATCCTTTGAAAGCGAAAATACACTTTTGTAGCCAAGTTTTAGTGCGTAATCTACCGTAAAATCATTCAGATTATACACACATGACCATTCCGTCCATACATCAGCTCCGATATTTTCCGGTGTAATACTTACAATATCAAGAATCTCCATTGCATCTTCTGCATTATTCTGCGGTGTTGATTCAAGCCATTCTGTAATAGCGTCAAATCTGTCGCACTTACCTTTGTAATTGCCTTCTTCCGGTGCAAGCTCAAAATTAGTACATACGGGACTTTCGACAATTTTCATTTTGTCATCTGTCCACTCTGCAACAACGGACTTACCGCTTTTATCTGAAATGAACAAATGCTGTGTTGTACCCTCTGCCATTTGAAGATCATACTGGCTGAGCAAATCTACAGCTTCGTCAACATTTGCTGCACGATCAAGCAGAAGCCGTACAGCAATCAGAATCAACAAATCCGGTTTGCCGCTGTCCTGATGAACCTCCTGCTTATCCAGATTGAGTATCGAAACATTCAGTCCCTTTTCATTCATTCCATCCATGCAAACGTAAGGTGCTGCAAGCATGGCTACTCTTCCTTTCAGACTTAAAGCTTCTGTATGGTTATACGAGCCGACCCCCAGCATATCAAGTGCTGTGGAAGAAAAAGAAGCATATCCGTCATCAGGGTGTGTGTATACAACAAGAGTATCAGTGTCCGGATGATCAAAATTGCGTCCTGCCAGATATTTTTCGTCCTCAGTCTGTGTCAGAAATGCGCTGCATGAATATTTATCCACATTTCCATTAAAATCATAGCCAAAGAAAAACTCGTCTTCAATAAATTCGAGAAGTTTATCCACGCTGTCAATTTCCGAGTCCAACGCTTTATCCAGATCATACTGCTGCTGATAATTTACTTTGTAAAGACTTTTTCCCACATGAGAAACGCTGGCAATAGTAGCGATACGTCCGTAAAGAACAATAGCACATATTATGATGAATGCCGCGAGTATACCCAGAAAACTAAGTACAATTATTTTTATTATTTTTCCGGTTTTCTTTGATTTTGTCATTGTTATCACCCTATTTAATTATAAAACATACATTTGAAGTTTATCTGAAGATGCCGCCAGCGTTACACTGATTCCTTGCCAATTCCAGCATTCACTCAAACTAAGGAAACACTGAATAAAACGACTTATACCCAGCCAAATAGCGCATAAGTGGATTTTTTCACAAACAGAGCAGACTATTTGCCGAAAACAGCCCGAAAACATCCAATATGAGTGATTTTCGAGGGTTTATACCATCAAAAGGGCGCACTTATCCCACAGCCTGTACAGAGTGTTTTTTTGCTTCAGCATACATTAACAGATTTGCACAGGCACACAGAACATTCAGCTTATGAAAGTTTTTATCGATTCCGCGATAACGAACCTTCTTAAAACCAAAACGATTTTTAATGATATGGAATATATGCTCTACTTTGGAACGAACCGAAGAT
>CACZPV010000019.1 GCA_902783065.1 uncultured Ruminococcus sp. | reverse complement strand
TTTGCATAAGTTCTTATCGTGAAAGTACCTGCTGAGCCCGGCTTGAAGGTACCGGATCCGTTAGAACCGAACTTTGTCCAGCTGCTTGCAGTGCTTCTCTTGTAATAGAACTCATAAGTATAAGGTGATGTGCCGCCAGCTGCTGCGCCCTTGACAGTAATTGTTTCACCAACACTGAAATTAGTTTTGCTTACATTGGTATTGTTTTTAAGTCCTGAGGAAGGATCACTTGCTGTAAGAGTAAAGTCCTTTGTTGCAGATTTGCCTGCGCTGTCTTTTACATAGGTTCTGATGGTGAATGTTCCTGCTGAACCGGGCTGGAAAGTGCCTGTACCGTTGGAACCAAATTTTGTCCAGCTGCTTGCAGTGCTTCTCTTGTAATAGAACTCATAAGTATAAGGTGATGTGCCGCCTGTAGCTGCGCCTTTAACGGTCACTGCTTCACCTACGGTAAAGTCTGACTTGCTGACAGTACACTGGTTAGCAAGTTCGGTAACGATAGGAGAATTACTCGTATAAGTGTAGGTTACGCTGATTGTTTCGGCTGTATATTTGCCGCTTGCATTAGAAGGTGTGGAATTGAGTGTATATCCGGTAAAGGTCTTAGCGGAAGTAGTGTAGGAATTTGTTCCGTCAACCATACCTTTGAGTACCTCTGTAGAAAGTACTTTTCCGGTCGTATCTACATACTTGACGTTGACCTTGCCTGTCGGATAAACCTTTGCATCTTTGATCCACACTTCACCGGAAGCTTCGTATCCCGGAGTTTTATTGCCGGCAGGATCTTTATTCGCATCGGATCCGGAATTAAAGATCACCTGACCTGACTTTGTTTCGTCAACAGAATAAGAGTACCAGTTGTTGCCGTCACTTGTCATCTTGGTTCCCGGCCAGTCTCCGGTAAATTTTTTAGCAGTGCCGCTTGATTCATCATAAGCGTAAAGATACATAGCCGGCCAGTTTTGGTCATTATAATAGTGTACGATAAGGTTTGTAGGTTCTACATACTTATATTTATATGTAACAGTTGTAGTTCCGCTGGCAACCGTACCTGATGCATTTGAAGGTGTTACATCCAGTTCATAGTTTTTAATGGATGCTGCACTGGTCGAGTAGCTTGTACCGATCTTTTTAGTTTCTTTGACAGAATCGGCAATTTCTGCGCCGGATTCCGAATCTACAT
The DNA here is from genome assembly GCA_902783065.1 of uncultured Ruminococcus sp. GTDB lineage: Bacteria > Bacillota > Clostridia > Oscillospirales > Acutalibacteraceae > UBA1213. The sequence continues at coordinate 3,075 of CACZPV010000019.1, read as the reverse complement.
GTTTGGTTACAATATAAGCATAATTGCTGCTGTCAAAAGTATAGTAGTAAGTTACAGCGATATCTGCTTCTGTAAAAGTACCGCTTGTTTTTCCGGATGTGCTTGAAACAGTATATCCTTCAAGGCTGAGAGGTGAAGTCTGATAGCTTTCGCCGATACCGCCTGAAAGAGTTTCTTCCTTGATCGTTTCATTTGTGCTTTTGTTGATATGGGAAACTTTTACCATGCCTCTTGGACCTGAGGGTTCTTCAATGAGGATCGTGCCATGTGCGCCGCTGTTAAATGTTATTTTGCCGTTTGATACAACAGCATAAGTATCATCATAGTAATTGTGAAGCTGTGTGCCGTTAGACCAGATATCTCCTACTTCTACAGAAACATCAACATTAGAACCTGCATTGATAACACCGATGATTCTATCTGTATTACCGTTTTTGTTGTAGGTTCTGCCGAAAGCAATACCTGCGGAAGCTGTGAGCTGTACATTCTGACCTGCACCTACAGAAAGGTGGTTGTTACGGAATGTACCGACCTTCTGCCAGTGAGCGAGTACACCTGTGTCCATGCTGTCCCAGTTCATGTCGCTTCTTACAGCATGACCGTCGCCGCCTACAGGTACACCCGGAACAAGCCCTCTGTTTGTTTCATCACCGTAGTAGATCTGTATTCCGCCGGGAAGCATGAGGAATGCACTTCCGAGATAATACAGATCTCCTCTTGCAAGAACTGAATCGTGTGAAGAAATATAAGACAGTACATTAAAGCTTGGATCATTGTTGATCTTGGTTGCATAATCCTGATAGACACCTGCTACACTGCCTACGGCAATAAGTCCGCCGCCCTGGGTGTTGAAATTGATCATTGAGTCAAATCCACCCTCGGTATAGTAGCCGTCCTTATAGCAGCCGTGATCCCAACATTCGCCTGTCATCCAGAAATCATCTGTCCAGTCAGCGCCGGCTTTGCCGGGATTGTTCTGCCGCCATTTTTTCAGAGCGGCAACACCAGCCTGCTTGAGTTGATTCCACGAAGAAAGCTCAACATGTTTTGCAGTATCGCAGCGGAAACCGTCAACACCGTATGTTTCGACCCACTCTGCAAGCCATGTGGAAATATAGCCGGTTACAGTATTAGAAGAACCGTATTTTGCTGTTTTGGCAGCGAGTGTTCCTTCTTTCTGCCATTTATTCTTCAGAATTGCAGGAATACCTACCTGAGCGGTTGACTCGGTCTTGAAGTCAGGTAATCCTTCAAGGCAGCGGTTAAGCTCACTGTTTTGTTCACCTTCCGAATATCCGGACACACCTGATCTGATCCATTCCGGACCCCACCACTGTGCCCATTTAGAAGCACTTCCCTGATATACCATATAGCTTTGGTAATCCTTTGCGTTAGTGCCCGGATTATTATACCATGACTGCCATCCGTCTGCTAATTCACCGTAGCCATATTCATTCATATCAAACATACTGCAATAACCGGCATGGTTCATAACGATATCCATTATGACTCTGATTCCGTGTTCATGAGCAGTATCAACGAGTGTTTTGAACTCCTCTTTGGTACCAAAATTAGCGTCGGTTTCTGTGTAGTCAAGAACATAATAACCATGATAAGGATAATGATAATAATTCGAACCGCCCTGTATATATCCATGAGTCTGCTCATAAGGAGCTGACATCCAGATGGCATTTACACCCAGGTCGTCAAAATATCCATCCTTAATCTTTTCAGTGATACCCTTGAAGTCACCGCCGTGGAATGTTGCTCTGCTGTCGCCTGCAACTGTTTTCACGCGTCCGTATGAGTTGTCGTTTGATGTGTCTCCGTTTTTGAAACGGTCTGTAAGCAGGAAGTATACGGTTGCATTATCCCACGAAAATGCAGGGGTGGTATCTGTTGAAGCAGCATCAGCCTTGATAGTCTGAGTTGACGTTAACGCTGCTGCACCTGCAAAAGCCGTTCCCGAAAGAACACAAGCGGCGGAGAGAACACCGCTGAGTGCTCTTTTGAAAAAGTGTTTTGTTTTCATTGTTTACCTTCTTTCTTAGTAATATAGCGGATAAATTTATTCGTTAAAACTTTTTTCACATCCCCCCTGTTATTATCGTTATTTGCGCACAAAGATGCCTCAATATTAGTTTACACCAAAGCAGGTTATAAGTAAATTCTAATTATGAATTTTCAACATTTTTTAAGACTTTCCAAAAAAAGTTTGTCATTATTGTCATTTTTCATTACCTATATTTGTTGGTTTTTAATAATATGAATCGACAAAATCAGCCTGATTAATACTATTCTACGATGGAACAGCAAAAGTATAACTTGTATATGCAGGTTTTCCTGCCGTGATCCGGGATAGAGCTGCATACACAATATTTCTGCCGAATTTTCTGATAAAGATGTCTGCCTTTCTTTAACAAAATCCTGAAAATAAGGCTGTGGAAAAAACATAAAATAATATTGTATTCTGTATTATAACCTATTAATGTTTCAAGATATTTTAAAGTTGTCAATTAATACATAAATGTGTGTTCATTGGTTGGTCCACTTTACAATTTTTTGATAAGGTTACTATGATGAATAGATATTCTGTTTACTTTTTTGTACTAAAGTATTATAATGGTGTAAACATGTACAGCAAATAAAATGCTGTCGGTAAAACTTATTATCAGGAGGTATCTTTATGAAAAAGAAAAGTCGGTTTTCTGTTTTCAGCAGGATGCTTTCCGTTTGTTTGACAACGTTAATGGTATTCGGAGTATCCGCCCTGCCTCAGTCGGCATTTGCCGGTCTGACAGCATCAGCGGCTACAGCAGCAACTTATACTGTTACGTATGATGTCAACGGCGGGAGCGGCTCTGTAAGCAGCCAGACAAAAACACATGACGTTGATCTTACACTGCGCACTACTGTACCGACATGGACGGGTCATACTTTTGTTGGCTGGAATACCAACAAAAGTGCTTCTACAGCTACCTATCAGCCCGGCGATGTCTATCGCAGCAACAGCAATCTGACACTGTATGCGATCTGGAAGATTAACACTTACACTGTTTCCTACGATACAGTAGG
>CACZPV010000018.1 GCA_902783065.1 uncultured Ruminococcus sp. | reverse complement strand
TCTCGTAGAAGGAATTTCGTATCAGGGCGGAGTCAAAGGGTAGGCTAAGGAGGATTTTATGAAAAATTTGAAAAAGAGAGAACTCATAAAAAATATAGCAATTGTTTTTCTTGTGATAATGTTAATTCTCACATTTTTTTCCAATACCATTATGAACAGAACTCTTCCCGAGGTCAGTACCCAGTCTGTTTCAAGCGGACCCGTTACTACGCAGGTTAGAGGAGAGGGCGTCGTTGAAGCGGAAGACCCTTACAATCTTGTGATTGATGAAACCAGAAAAGTTAAAAGCGTTCCTGTTCGCGTGGGTGATCATGTCAACGAAGGCGATATTATTTATTATCTCGCAGGCGAGACAAGTGAAGAACTTACAACGGCTAAAAACGAACTTGAAAACTTAAAGGGTGAGTATGAATTAACCATCCTTGAGAGCGGTCTTACACAGGCAGAGGTTGCTAGTGTTGAAGCAGGTGTAAGAAATAACACGGGTACTATTTTAAGTACACTTGAAGCAAAGGATAATGAAATCAATTCATTAAAGTCACAGCAAGAGGAAAAAGAAAAGAAGCTGGCAGAAATCGAGCATCAGCTTTCTCTTATCGATCCTTCAAGCTCAACATCTGTAGATTATTCTGCAGAGGAAAAGGCTGTGGAGAATGCACAGACTGCACTTGACAGCGCAAAGAGCATTTTAGACAGCTTAAACGAAGCAAAGGCTCAGGCAGTACAGGTTGCGCAGGCTAAGAGCGAAGCGCTTAACAATTATAATGAGGCAAAGGATAATTTCTACGGAACAAGCAGCAAAAAGGGCGCTAAGACAGCCTTTGACGAAGCTGAGGCCGATTATGAGACCAAGAAGGCAGATTATGCCAATAAATACAATGATTATCAGAGTAAGGTGGCTGATTATAACAGTAAAAAGGCTGCATATAACACAGCTGAAAACGACTGCATAAACAATCCCGGTGATGCATCCTTGATACCGATAAGAGATGCTGCCAAAACAGCAATGAATGATGCTGAGACCGCAATGAACACGGCCAAGACAGCTATGGATAGTGCCCTTGCTGCCAAAGACAGTTCAGAGAGTAATTACAATACAGCCAAGAAGAACAAAGATGATGCGGAAGCTGCTTTAAATACAGCCAAGACTGCAATGGATGAAGCAAATGCTCTTTCAGCAAGTGCTCCTTCTGATGAGCAGATTGCAAATGCACAGGCTGACGTAAACGCAAAGCAGGCTGCACTTAATCAGGCCAATACAAACCTTTCAAATAAAAAGAATTCTGCTTCTTCCTCACAGAGTAAGAACAATCAGAATTATACAAACCTTAAAAACCAGGAATATGAAATGTCTGTGGCTATCAATGACCTTAAGTCTAAAATAGAAAAGCTTGAAGCAGCCAGAGCAGACTATCTTTCCACAGAAAAGACCAAGATGAGTCTTGAATCAAAATATCAGGATATTCTTAAAAAAGAAAAGGATATCAAGGACCTTGAAGCAAAGGCACTCGGCGGAGAAATCAAGAGCCCCGTATCAGGCGAAATCACCTCTCTTGCATATGCAGGCGGTGAGAAAATCGAAGCCGGCAGTACAGCAGCCGTAATCCAGATAGACGGCAAGGGATATAAACTTTCATTCCCTGTATCCGCTAAGCAGGCCAAGGCTGTTAAGGTGGGAGATCCCGTATCTGTTGAAAACTCATGGTACTATGGAGACTTAAATGCCAACCTTGTGGCAATTCAGCCCGACAAAACCAATTCAAGAGACGGTAAAGTCCTTGTATTCTCACTTACGGGTGAATCCGTAACCGCAGGACAAAACTTAACCCTTTCAGTCGGAGAGAAGAGTTCCAATTACGATCTTATCGTTCCCAATGCCGCTCTTCATGAAGACAACACCGGACATTTTGTCTTAATAGTTGATACCAAGAGCACACCTTTCGGCTCCAGATACATTGCCAAAAGAGTGGATGTAACCGTACTCGCACAGGACGACAAAGTTACTGCAATTGACGCAGAGCTCTTCGGTTACGAATATGTTATTACTAATTCTTCAAAATATATCGAAAACAAGGATCAGGTAAAACTTGCTGATTAAACTATGGAAAAAATAAAAAGATTTCTTTCCAAAATAAAATATTACAGAGCAGTCTGCCTGGCTGTTTCGTTTATTACTCTGATAATAGGCATCGTTATGAGCATCATAATTAATGCGGGTGCCAACAAGTATCAGGACCAGACGCTTGCAAAGAGATGGGATAAATCCGGTAATTGTTCTCATATTTCGGTTTTTATAAAAGATACGGCTTTTTATAACAAGACCAATATCGACGGATTCGAATATGAGTTAAACAACAAACTGGATTTTAATTCCGTTTATGCCCAAAAAGAGGATTCAAGAAGATTCATAGACTGCTATGTTGCCAAAACAAGCATTTATCTTGAAGGCCCGAGCAAATCCATGAATGTAAACTGTATGGCTGTAGGTGGAGATTTCTTCAAATTCCACCCTGTGAAGCTTTTATCCGGTACATACTTTTCAGGAAACGATCTGATGCAGGATGGCGTAATACTCGATGAAGAAACCGCATGGCAACTCTTCGGCTCAAGCGATGTCGCAGGTCAGAAAATCCTCTACGGTGACAGAGTTTTGTTCGTAAAAGGTGTATACAAAAAAAGCGAAGGCAAGATATACAATTACGCTATGGGAGATAAGCCCGAGATATTTGTACCTTTCGAACTGCTTGACTCTGAGGAAGTGCCTTTAAACATCACATGCCTTGAAGTCTGCATGCCAAATCCTATCGAAAACTTCGCAGCGAATATCATGACTGAACTAATTACGTTAGACGGCTCAGAGTTTGAAATAGTGAACAATTCCGCTCGTTACAGCGTCGAAAATCTCTGGATGGTTTATAAGAACAAAAAATACCGCTCCATGCAGAATCACGACATTATTTATCCCTACTGGGAGAAGATAGCAAGATACGAGGAAGACCTCCTTGCGCCCAAGGCAGTGGTAATGGTGGTTTCGTTTGTGGTTTCGGGAACCGTATTTATCGGCCTTTTGTTATACGAGATTTCAAAACTGACTAAGCTAAAGAAAAGAAACGACGATTTGGCTTGATTTTGAGTACATTTTACTTGAATCAAACAGTAAAATGGAATATGATGTAATCTGTAAAAAAATTGTCCTAAGGAGGATG
>CACZPV010000017.1 GCA_902783065.1 uncultured Ruminococcus sp. | reverse complement strand
GTCCGTGAAGCAGGTTTCTCAGCACCGCAGCACCCCTTACGAATGTTTTTATTTTTGACGTCCGACTGAATTATCAGCTGAAACCAACTGATCAATGTTAATATGTACTGCCTCATCTTCTACACTTTTACCAAGAAATACATCAGCAGTTTTGCGGAAACCTTCGACTGTATCACTTACATAATAGGAACATGAACCAAGCGTACTGCTGGTATTCAGAAGATTATTGCTGCCAAGAATATTCGCTGCGTACAGTGCTGTTTCCTTTCCCGAATCGATAAGCGCAACATTTTTTCCGAGATAGTCGGATATTGCCTGAGCAATAATAGGAAAATGTGTACAGCCGAGAATCAGAGTATCAATTCCCTCCTGTTTCATTTCCGACAGATACCTTTCTACAACCAGCCTGACAATATCATCGTCAGCCGAAATAAACCCGTTTTCCACAAGTGATACAAACAGGGGACAATCCTGCTGATATACGGTAATCCGGTCATTTTGTTTCAGAATTTCCTTTTTGTATGAACAGCTTTTGACGGTTGCCGGAGTACCGATAATACCGATTTTTCCGTTACGGGTAGCCTTAACCGCAGCAGTAGCAGTCGGAATAACTACTCCTGTAAAAGGCACGGGAAGACTTTCATACAGTTCTGTGGCAACTGAACTAACCGTGCCGCAGGCAGCTATAATAAGCTTAACATCTTTTGAAAGCAAAAAATCTGCATCCTGTCTGGCATATTTTCTGATTGTTTTATCACTTCTTGTACCGTAAGGAACTCTGGCGGTATCACCGAAATAAATAATATTTTCCTGCGGAAGTACTTTGATAAGCTCTTTTACCGCTGTCAGCCCTCCGAGTCCCGAATCAAACACTCCGATTGCCTGTTCAGACATTTTTATCCGCCCTCTCAAATGCAAGATTTATCAGCTTTTCTATCAGTTCGCTTCCCTTAATACCGCTTGCCTCCATCAGTTTCGGATACATACTGATAGAAGTGAATCCGGGAAGGGTGTTGATTTCATTAAGAAGAATACGTCCTTCATCGGTAACAAAAAAATCCACTCTGGAAAGTCCTTCACATCCAAGTGCAAGGTAAGCTTTCGCCGCAGTTTCCTGTACCTTTGCCGCAAGATCACTGCTGATCATAGCGGGTATATATAATTTTGATTCTGCATTGTTATATTTAGCATCGTAATCATAAAACTCTGCCGCAGGTGCTATCTGTCCGGGAACGGAAACAAACGGCTTGTCATTTCCCAGAACAGCACATTCTACTTCTTTTCCGATAATATTTTCTTCGATCAGAATACGGCTGTCCTCTCTGGCCGCCTTGTCTATAGCAATTTTCAGTTCATCTCTTGAATGTGCCTTGCTCACTCCGACTGACGAACCGGCATTGGCAGGCTTGACAAATACAGGGTAATTCTTCAGTTCACTTTCCACCTGGGCTATACATTTATCAGGATCTGCCACATATTCAGACCGATAGAACCATGTAAATGCCGCCTGTTCGATACCGGCGTGTTCAAACATTATATTTGTTGATACTTTATCCATACATTCTGCCGAGGCAAGCACACCGCAGCCAACATAAGGAATACCGGACAGTTCCAGAAGCCCCTGCAAGGTACCGTCTTCACCGTTTTTTCCGTGAAGAACAGGAAAAACAACATCCAGCTTCATTCTTTCAGTACTGCCGTCCTTATTTACAATAATGATGCCTCCGACTGACGGTGCCGGAGCGATAAAAGCAGTTCTGTTATTTTCGTTTTGTTCCCACGTACCGTCTGCAATAGCGGAGATATCTCCGTTATACAAAAACCATCTGCCTGTTTTGGTAATACCGATGGTAATGATTTCATATTTTTCTGTTGGAATCTGGCTGATAACATATGAGGCTGATACTCTTGAAACCTCATGTTCGGATGATTTACCGCCGAAAATCACGGCTATACGCTTTCTTTGCAAAATAACCACTCCTTATATATACATTATATTAACCAAATATTAACCAATTGTCAAAGTCTGAAATTCCTTTATCCAAGCGGTTTTTGATATTATATGTTTACATTTTTCTCCGCTGTAATCTGTCATTTCGTTGCTTTTGCACCGAAAATGACTGCTTTTTGACTTTCAGGGCGGCACAAAGCCTGACCTTTTTACAATCAGCCATATACATTATATTACATGCAGTATAAAACGGTGTTTGTATATTATTGTTAATCTGTAACTACGGACTGTCGATGGTCATTCAAGCCGTAAACAGCCTATAATTACATATATTATCACAGTTTCAGCTTTCGTGCAATTATTTTTTCCGAATCGTTACTTTTTTGACATGAGAACATATAGGGAATTCAACGAATCTTTTGTGCAATATGCTGAATATTCAAGGAAATTTTTGATAAATCAGAAAAAGACTTGATTTTTTGTAAAAATGATGTTATTATCTATACAGATTTGTTACAAGTTTGAAATAATTTTTACGGCCTCAATCTTAACTCGGTTAAGAATTTGTAATTTTCGGCCGCACGCAAATCGGGATGTATATGAAAAAACACCGAAGGGAGTTATTACACTGATGAAGAAAGTAATGAAAAAGGTCATCGCCGCTGCATTGACAGTCAGCGTGGCCGCAACAATGCTTACAACAGGTGCAATGACAGCACAGGCAGAAACAAGCACGGGCGTTGGTCTTGCAGCTCATGCTCTTACAGCTTACAGAGAAGGCTGGCAGTACGTGTGGGGCGGAACGTCTTACGGAACAGTTGACTGCTCAGGTTTGATTTATACTTATAACTATGTAGGCGGTAACAGAGTTGATATGCTTGGCTCATCCAGCACATGGGGTTATGTAAGCGACGGAGTTCCCCGTATACACGGACTGGGACTTCACACACCCGGTCATGTCGGTGTATATATTGGTTCCGGCATGGCAGTAGACGCAAGAGATGAATACTGGGGCGTTGTATATCACAATGTCTACAATGCAAGCTGGGTTGAATGGTTTAAAGTAGCAGGGGTTTCTTACCCTGAAAACGGATGGGTACTTCTTGACGGCGATTCCTTCTATTATGAAGACGGTCAGTACATAGTAAGTACATCCAGAACAATTGACGGAGTAACGTATTCATTTGACAGTGCAGGTGTTTCCAATATAGCACCGCCTTCAAGCGCATATGAGGCTACTGATTATTCAACAGCAACTGCTTCTCAGGCTGAGGTATACAACTACGACGATGAGGAGGAAAGCAGCGATGAGGAAGAATACTCTGAAGAAGAGGAAGAATCTCAGGAAGAAGAGTCTTATGAAGAGGAATCTTCTGAGGAAGAAGAATATATAGAAGAATCATCTGAAGAAGAGGAATCCGAGGAAGAAGAAATTTCTGAGGAAGAGTCCACCTCAGAGGAATCTGTAGAAGAAGAATCTTACGAAGAAGAATCAGAAGAGGAATCCGCAGAAGAGTCTCATGAAGAGGAATCTCAGGAAGAAGAATCCGCTGAGGAAGAATCACAGGCAGAAGAATCCTATGAAGATGAATCCACCTCAGAGGAATCTGTTGAGGAAGAATCTGTTGAGGAAGAATCCGTTGAGGAAGAATCTGTTGAGGAAGAATCCGTTGAAGAAGAATCTGTAGAAGAGGAATCTTCGGAAGAATCCGTTGAAGAAGAATCAACTGCTGAGGAATCAAGCAAAACAGAAGAATCTAAAGAAGAACCTGCTGCAGAGGAATCAAAAGCAGAGGAGTCAGCAGCAGAGGAATCTAAAACAGAAGAATCCTATGAAGAACCGGTTAAGGAAGTAAAAATCCTTGCAGAGTACGGAGATCAGGATTATGATGACAACAACTACGTAGCAAGAACACAGAAAAAATTGTATGAGCTTGGCTATTATGATTTCAAACCCACAGGCTATTTTGACGAAGAAACAATTTATGCTGTAATGAGATTCCAGAGCATGAATGATCTGGAAATAACAGGCAGAGTTGATGAGGAAACCTTGAAAGCACTGGAATCCAAGGATGCTGTATCAAGTTTTGTTGATCTTTATCTTGGAGATTATGATGCTTTTGATTCAGGCAGAATCGCTGCACTTCAGAACAGGCTTACAGAGTTGGAATATTTCTATGGCGAGGTAAGCGGTTATTATGGTGAAATGACTGCAAAAGCTGTAGAGCAGTTCCAGATTGATAACAATATGGATGTAACAGGTAATGCAGATGTGGCAGTACAGCTTCTGATGTTTAAAACAGATGCTAAGCATAACCCGAATGCCGGCTGTGTTGCTTACGGTATGCAAACAGATGAAACAGGCAAAGTAATTGCCAGACTGGCTCAGCTCAGATATCTTGCAATCGCTTCAGGCGATGAATTTACCGATGAGGTTCTGGAAGCCGTTCATATGTTCCAGAAAATGGCTGGCTTTGAGGAATCAGATACACTGACTCCCGAAATGCTGGAGCTTCTTTATTCTGAAAATGCACCTCTTTCTCCCGAATACAATAACCTCAGGGTCGGTTATAAGGGTGATGATGTAGCGGATCTTCAGTCGAAGCTCGCAATGCTGAAATATTATGACGGTAAAAACTCCGGAATATTTACAGCGGATGTAGCAGAAGCAGTTAAAAAGTTCCAGGCAGATAACAACATGGACGCTACCGGAATTGCAGATACCTTAACGATAGAGCGTATCGAAACAGCAATTACAAAGGAAACCAATAAGACTGCTGATGAGTTGATTATCAAAACTGCTGCTGTTGCAGATGACGCACTTTCCAACATTGCAAAAAGCGCAGTAAAGACACCGGCTGCTGCAACAACAGATGTTAAAACATCAGTCAGCAACGATGTTCCGTCTTCTACAAATGATCCTCTTCCGATTGTAGGACTTGCAGGTGCATTCCTGGCACTTTCTACCGCTTTGATTGCCCTGATTATCGGCAAAAGAAAGAAAAGCAACGAGATCTTAAGAGGCTTTGACGAATAAATTTAATAAAAGAACCCCGGGACTGCTGCACAAGGTGCGGCAGTCCCGGTTTTTTATACTAATTAAGAAATCACCCGACAGGCGTGCTTCTTTTGCTCATCTCCCTGCCCCTTCCTAATTTGTAAGGGACAGATTGTATGGAACGGCTGGGGCCGTGCTTCGCACGACCCCAGCCCGGATAAGTGAAACCGCAAGGTCTTTTCTTGTATGCTCCGTCAGATATACTTCACGGATTCAGGTAAGACTTAACTGATAGAGAAAGTTTTATCGAACCATCTTGTATTATCATAATTGCATACAATGACCCTGACTTTTATTGTCTGATCGTATACAAGATGCCTTTTTACTGAATATGCAATATCTTTTGCAATATCCTCAGCCATGGATATTGCATTGGGATCATCAGGATCTCTTTTGGCAGTAGTATCATATAGTGCCCGCAATGTATAGGATATAACCGATGTTTCACTATCATACCTGTGAAGTGTTTCCATAGGATCCATTTCTGCTGCCTTTCTCTCATATTCCAGAACATTATCTACAAATTCCTTATCCTTAAAAAGATCATCCAGACTATCATACTTCCGTGCTGGAATCATTTTTTCAAAATCATATTCTGATTTTTTAGGATCGCCGTCAAAGCGGTATTTGTTATCGGATTCTGTGTTGCTTGATTCTTCGTAGCTTGATTCTTCGTAGCTTGATTC
>CACZPV010000016.1 GCA_902783065.1 uncultured Ruminococcus sp. | reverse complement strand
GCCGCTGTCATTGCAAAGGAAATCATTTCCCCGTTTTTTTCAGCATTACAGAACATCGCTGTTTCGTGACGGATGCGATGCGACATTTCAAGCAAAAAATCCTCGTACAAAGGTACTTCAAAATCTGCCTCACGGCAGGATTCAAGTAAATTATATATTTTTCGGTAATCAGGCTGCACCGTATTATAACTAACGGAAACATTTTTATCAGCAGGCAGCAGTGACCGATCTTCAAGCTTCATTATAACATTGCTGATGCCGGAATCAAAAAGTCTGCTTTCACTTTCAACCGATGCATAACCGATTGCAGCAACAAATTCTCTCAATTCTTCAATATCGGCATGGGCTGTATTAAAAACCGTAATATTTCCGCTGTATTTGGAAATAACAGCTGTCGGATTCTCTTTTGCACCATACTGTACCCAGAAATCCGCAATCCCTGAATATTTTCCGTAACTTTGATAAAGACAGCAAATGCGGCAGGCACATACATTCGCACCGCCGCACAGCTGCAAAAAATCATATTTATTATTCTCATTAACAAGTTCTATCAAAACTCACAAATCCTTCCGGCAAGTGCTTCTGTAAGATCATACACTGCCTGAGCATCTCTGACACTTATCAGGCTTGCATTAGCATGAAGATACCGGCACGGAACCGATATGGCAATAGTGCGAACACCGCCTCTTGAACGGTGAATTGCTCCCGCATCATTACCACCGGCTATCATTGTCTTGGTTTGTACGGGAATCCCCTTTTCTTTTCCAAGCTTCATAGCAAGATCGTAATATTCTTTATCATAGATCGTTGCTCTGTCCATAAATGATACAACTGCTCCGTTTCCAACCGAACATATTCTTTTTTCATCATCACAGCCGGGAAGATCGGCTGCCGTTGTCGCTTCAATTACAATTGCACTGTCCGGAGAAACGGTAAATGCAGCCGCTGTTGATCCTCTGAGACCCACTTCCTCCTGTACACAGAAGGCAAAATACATATCATACATCAGCCGTGAGCGCAGCATTTCAATCATCACCAGACAGCCAAAACGATCATCAATAGCCTTGCTTATGATCCTGCCGTCTTTATTTTCATAAATACTGTCAAAAATCACGCTGTCGCCGTAACTTACATAACGCAGCGCTTCTTCTTTGCTTTCAGCACCAATATCAATAGTAAGAGAATCAACAGATGGATTTTTTCCTTTTTCATCTGCTTTCAGAACATGAACAGGCTTACAGCAGACAACCCCCGGAAGCTTATCTTTTCCTACAAAAACCTGTTTTGCAAAAGCAGCGCTGTCATTAATTCCGCCTACACAGGAAAACTTCAACAATCCGTTGGAAAGTACATCCGTCACAATAAAACCCACTTCATCCATATGAGCTGAGATCATCAGTTTTTTATCAGGACGCTTATCACCTTTTTTAAAGGCAATAACATTTCCCATATTATCCACTTTTACCTCATCTGCCAAAGGATAAATGTTTTCGAGAATAATATCTCTTACCTCTCCCTCATCACCTGAAATTCCACCTGCGGTACAAAGTTTCTGAAATAAATCCATATCAATCATTTTCCTGCACCTCCGGTAATATATTCTGCCAATACACGAGCGGTATTTTCTATATCATTTATGCTGACCGTTTCTGTCTGGGTATGCATATTCTTTTCAGGAACAGAAACAACTGCGCAAGGGATTCCTCCCCTTGTCACGGCAATCCCGTCTGCGTTTGTACCTGTCCCGCCGCCGTCAACTTCATAGTCATAGGTTATTTGAATCTTTTCAGCACAGGCAATCAGCTCATTTGTCATTTTTCTTGACAAAACCGGTGCAATGCTGAAAACAGGACCTTTGCCGAGTTCACCGCTCTGACCGGCAGGCACACCGTCCTGACTGGCAAAACCAACATCCACAATAATGGCCTCATCAGGCTGAAGCATGAATGCAGCAGTTTTTGCTCCGCTTTCATTTGTTTCTTCCTGAGAGGAAAATACAAGAGATACTCTTATATCCCTCAGTTTATCATAAATCAATTCTGCACATCTGACGATAACAGCGCATCCTGCTCTGTTATCAAGTGCAGAAACAGCTGCTTTACTGCCAAGCAGTTCCCTGAACGAACTTCTGACAATAGCAGTATCACCTGGAGAAACAAGTCCCTTTACCTTTTCGGGTGCAAGTCCCGTATCAATCCATATCGTATCACGAGTCATACCCTCGTCTTTTTTAGAAAGATGAGGAGGCAGAGTACAGATAACACCTGTAATATTTTCATTTCCCTGTACAACAACAACTGTTCCCGCCATAGCACGAAGATCCATTCCTCCCACAGGCTCCGCTTTAATAAATCCCTCG
>CACZPV010000015.1 GCA_902783065.1 uncultured Ruminococcus sp. | reverse complement strand
TAAGTAGTTTTCCTCATTATAATTCATCAAATCAACTTCACGGATTCAACTTATAATCTATCAGAGAGACGATTTTTGCATCGGCTCTTTTTTTACTGCCTTGATTATCACTTTTAAATTGAGATAGTGATAGCAAAAATAAACAAAACAAATTATATAAATTCAGCACTTTTCAAACATTTTTTTCTTTACTATATTCGTATATTGTGGTAAAATTTACTTGTATAGTTGCATCGAACCACACTAAAAAATACAGAAAGGATGATTATTATGAAATTTAAAATTTCGTCACGGATTTTTGCCGTGCTTCTTTCGGCTTCGGTGATTATCCCGGCTGTGCAGACTGCTGGTTTTTCTGTTATGGCCGAAAACAATCCGGAATTATACTGGACTATCAGCGTCGATAATTCTACAAACACTTTACAAAACTTTGCATCAAACGCTTTTACCAATGCTATGGAAACTTATACCGGTCCTCAGCTTACTCCACTTGCCTGCTACGGTGCACAGGTAGTTGCCGGCTACAATTATTATTTTATATGCCGTCAGGAAGCTGATCCAACTAACGCTCCCTCACTTAAGGAAGTTGTAGTTTATTGTGACCCGAACGGAAATTCAACTGTATCAAGTGTTGAGGATTTTGACCTTAATGATTATGCGACCGACCATGTTTATCAGATTCCGGAAGAACCAATTTCCGGAAACACTGAGGTTGCAGACGGACTGACTGTCTGCACACTTCCTGATGACGCTCAGACAATTTTTGACAGATTATATGCTAATATCGTCGGTGTCAGCAATGTACCGATCGCATATCTTGGAAAACAAACAAATGACAGCGGAACAGATTACGCTTTTCTATGTCACCGCAGTGCTGTAGTAGCAAATCCTGATGAATACATCGATGTTACAATTCTGCATGAAGGTGTCGATGGAGAAGCATCCCATAAAAGTACTTACTCCATCCTCGGATCTAAAGGTAGTTATGAGATAAATAACAATGATAACGGAAAACTTAACTATGTATTTGAGGGCACATCAAAAAATGATGCCGGTTACGCACAGGGAACAATTACACTGGATGCAGATGAAAGCGGTACATACAAGCTTTATTGGGCAGACGACAGCTGTGCTTTGCAAGGATACTATCCTATCGGAGAACTTAATCTGCAATCAGGTCAGAGCGGTTCCGTCAACCTGGGATATCATACTGTTATTCCGGCAGATGCTACTAAGGTCATTGCAACAAAAGATTCGCTTTACACAAGCGATGCTTATTCTGTATTCACAATTCCTTCTGACAAATTATTAAGTACCCGCAGCGGAAACTTCCTTTATTCATTCAGCACATATTCTGATATTCATATTGATAAAGGAGGCGTTTACTATTGTGATGCCGATAAAAATTTCACACAAGCCTTGAAATACAGTAATGATAAGGGTACTGATTATATTATTGTATCAGGTGACTGTGTTACAAATGACTCGGGTCCTGACAAAGAATGGGATGCCTACGCAAAGCTTCTGAGCAAAAGCGATTATGTTAATCCTGTCTGGGAATCTGACGGAAACCATGATCTCCGTCAGGGTGTTGAAAGCGGATTAAAGTCATTTATAAAGGGATCCGGAACGGATGGTTCAAAAAGCGACAAGTCCTATTTCGCAATGACAGAAAAAAAATCAGGAGATTTATTTATTTTCATGTCTCTTGAACTTCATAAATCACCAAATCTGCATGATGAATTTTCCGATGAACAGCTTGCATGGGTAACAGATCTTATCCGGAACAACTATAATGACCGTAATATATTTATAGTTCAGCACTCCCCTATTAAAGGATATGGTGCTGGTGACAGAATAAGCAATCCATATTATGCCGGTTCGCTTAATCCGGAAGACAGTTCTACAAAAGCATTTAAAGCATTACTGGAAACTTATCCGAATGTTGTTTTCCTTTCAGGTCATACACACGAGGATTTCGTCATGGACTATAACTACTCTGACGAAAACGGTACTTCAGCAAATATGATCCATACTCCTTCACTGGCCGGCTCTACCATGCCAAACTCAACTGATGATGATCTTGATAGAAACAACGGTAAGGGTTTTAATTCTCAGGGCTATTATGTAGCGGTATACGAGAATGAGATCGTATTCTACGGAGCAAATATTACTGATGAAAAAATCTATCCGAAATACAGCTATATCATGGAAGGTTCAAGGACATCCATGTCCCCTGTTCCTGAAATTCAGGACAGCACCATCCCGTTAGTTGGAAACATCGTTGACATAACACAAGAGCTTAAGAAAGTTTCATCTATACTGACTGATTACTATGCATTTTCATCCTATGACAGCTATCAGGCACTTAAAAAGCTTTATTATCAGTTCCGCTTTGAAGATACAGCTGATCAGGGTGTAATTGATGAATTCGAGAACAGAATCAATGCCTTGTCAGATTATACAGGAGAAATTATATATAATGAGATCCTTGATACATACTATTTTGTAAACAATAAGAATTGGGATAAAGTGTATCTTTATGCGTGGAACGATAATACAAATAACGCAGAATGGCCTGGCAAAACAATCGAAAAAGTCGGTACAAATGAATACAATCAGGACATATACAAAGTAACCTTTGATAATCCCGGTGAGTATAAAAGAATCATCTTTAACGGCGGCGGCAGTTCTAACCAGACTGTTGATATTTCACTTGAAAGATATAGTAAAAACGGTTTTTACATTGACGATTCTATAAACGGAAAATATACTGTAAAGAATTTTAATTATACCGGAAGTTCGGTTACAATACCTGATAAAATGTCTATGCTTTATTATGTACAAGACGAGCATGACTGGACAGATACAAATACAACGTTCGTTTACAACGATGATAACGGTATTTACAAATTAGGCTATGATGCCAAGAGTGAAAACAATATAAGCTTAAGCCTTTACAACAAAACTCGTAATAAATATATTTGTCTTTCTTCAAGCGTTTCCCTTGCATATGAAGAAGGTAAAAAATTCACTTATCAGTTAGAACAGGCGGATTCAAGAGGTAAAAGTATTACAATAAGCGGTCTTGAAAAGAATAAACACATTGACATTGAATTTGATTCCAGTACAAACAAAGTTACTATAATTTTCCCCGGAGCAGAACTGGAAAACAAAACGACTATTACCGCTGAGTCAATAAAACTTGGTAATAATATTATAGTTAATGCTGTTGCACAGGGCGGTACAGGCGAATACTCTTACGAAATTTACATCAAAAAAACTACAGACAGCGACTGGACAAATATCGGATCCAGCAACTCATGTACCTATGTTCCTAAAGCAGCAGGAAGCTACGTAATTAAAACTGTTATCAAGGACAGCAGCGGTAAATCCGCAGAAAAAGAGCTTAATCTGACTGTTATGGAAGATCTTACAAATAAGACTACTGTTTCAAAAACTGAATTTAATGTTGGTGAATCCATTACTGTCAAGGGTGCGGCAACAGGCGGTTCGGCTCCGTATGCTTATGAATTCTATTATAAAAGATCGACTGTAAGCAGCTGGACAAAGTTCGGCAAGGACGGTGTCGGTACATTCAAACCAGGTTCAGCCGGTTCCTTTACGATCAAAACATGTGTAACTGACTGTGATGAAAATACCTCTGTCAAAGTATTTACATTAACAGCATATCCGGCTATTTCTAATACTACTACTGTAACAAAAGAAAACTTTAATGTTGGCGAAACAATTACTGTCAAAGGTTCGGCAACAGGCGGTAAAGCTCCATACACCTATGAATTCTATTACAAGAGAAGTACTGTAAATAACTGGACAAGATTTGACAAAAACGGTGTTGGTACTTTCAAACCAGGTTCAGCCGGAACCTTTACCATTAAAACATATGTTAAGGACAGCACAGGAAAGGCTTCTATAAAAGAGTTTACACTT
Source organism: uncultured Ruminococcus sp. (assembly GCA_902783065.1). GTDB lineage: Bacteria > Bacillota > Clostridia > Oscillospirales > Acutalibacteraceae > UBA1213. The sequence goes on along the minus strand of CACZPV010000015.1, from coordinate 11,856 downwards.
ACCGCAGCAGAAGCAAGTGCACTTACCAATAACACAACTGTATCGAAGATCAATTTTAATGTTGGTGAAGCAATTACTGTCAAAGGTGCAGCAACAGGCGGTACGGCTCCGTATAATTATGAATTCTACTACAAGAGATCTACAGTCAATAACTGGACGAGATTCGATAAAAACGGTGCCGGCACTTTCAAACCCGGCTCTGCAGGCACATTCACCATTAAAACATATGTTAAGGACAGCACTGGAAAAGCCTCTGTTAAGGAATTTACATTAACCGCATATGAACCCATTACTAATACAACTACTGTAACAAAGGAAAACTTCAATGTTGGCGAAACAATCACTGTCAAAGGTTCGGCAACAGGCGGTATGTCTCCTTATACCTATGAGTTCTATTACAAGAGAAGCACTGCCAGCAATTGGACAAGATTTGATAAAGACGGTGTTGGTACTTTTAAGCCCGGTTCAGCCGGTACATTTACCATAAAAACCTATGTTAAGGACTACACTGGAAAAGCTTCTGTAAAAGAATTTACACTTACTGCAAAATAAACAACTGATTCCGACCTGAAAAAACGGAAAAATAAATGAAGTGCTGCCTGATTTTCCGGACAGCACTTCATTTTTTTTAAATATTGTGCAATAATATATATGCAGAGTATAACGACCGGCGAGCCACCGGTCCCTTACTAATACCGGCAGCCAATTAGACTAAAACAAATACATCAGTAGTCTACTTTCTCGGTTCATGATAAAACTGAATTATTAAAATTAAAGTTTAGTTTTTTTAGGAAAGAGGTCTGGGAGAAATACGTTACGGCTCCTCAGTTCGGCTCCGCAGCTTGTCGGCAAAAATATGTTGATTTAATACAATTTTTGTTATATAATATCTTATGTATGATTTTATCGTCGTATTACGCAATTTTTGACACTATTTTGGTTGATTTATCATAATAATGCAGAATTTTTTAATAAACCCTTTATTTTTGCCGGAATAAAGAATATAATGTGGTATGGATGTATGTCTTTTTCTGCATCTCAAAACAGATAAGAATATGGTTTTGGCAATGTTCGTAAATTACTGCTGCTGTTACTTGAGCAAACAGAAAACAGTTTTTTATAATATGTTTTTTGGTTTTACGATCTGCTGAATTAAATTTATGATTGGGAGTGCTTTGTGTGGTAAAAAATTATGAACACCTGCTTGATAATGTAAAGAGAATCCATTTTGTAGGTATCGGCGGATCCGGGATGTGCCCTCTCGCCGAGATACTCCATAACGAAGGCTTTGAAATAACCGGTTCGGATGTATCTGAATCTGATACACTTGAGCGCATCCGCTCCTACGGTATACCCGTAACTATGGGGCATTTTCCGGAAAATGTTGTCGGTGCAGATCTTGTTGTCTACACCGCTGCCGTAAAACTTGACAATCCCGAACTGGTTTCTGCAAAAGAACATAATATTCCTGCTGTAGAACGCTGCATTATGCTCGGCGCAGTTGTGGAAAAATATAAGAATTCTGTTGCAGTCTGCGGTACACACGGCAAAACAACCACTACTTCCATGCTTACACAGATTTTCACAATGTCGGATTTTGACCCTACTGCTATTATCGGTGCTAAGCTTCCTTTTATCGGCGGTAACAGCCGTGTAGGAAAATCAGATATCATTGTCTGTGAGGCTTGTGAGTACGTTGACACTTTTCTGCACATGTGGCCGTCTGTCAGCGTAATCCTCAATGTTGACGAAGATCATCTGGATTATTTCGGTACACTCGACAGAATTAAAGAATCCTTTACCAAATTTGCCGATCAGACATCCGATATTCTTGTCGTGAACGGCGATGATGCCAATACAATGGAATGTGTCAGGGGTATGGACGAAAAAGGCAAACAGATTATTACTTATGGCTTCGGCGAAAAAAATGATTTCCGTGCCGAAATTACCGATTTTGATATCTGTGAAAGCTTCGACATAATCCATAAGGGAACTAAACTATGTTCGGTTAAACTGAATGTTCCGGGTAAGTTTAATGTGATGAATGCTCTTGCCGCTGCTTCTGCCGCCATAACAATGGGAGTGGATCCAATTAAGGCTGCAAATGCCCTTGAAAACTTTAAGGGAGCCCACAGAAGATTTGAGATTCTCGGTAAACCTCATGGAATTACCGTTGCTGATGATTTTGCTCATCATCCGACTGAGCTTCGTGCTACCCTCACTACAGCAATGAGTATGGGGTATAAAAATGTTTGGGCAATTTTCCAACCGCATACTTACTCAAGAACTTATACATTCCTCAACGAATTTGCAGATGTTCTGTCTGTTGCTGATCATTGTATTCTATCGGAGATCCTTCCGGTAAGAGAAACGAATACTTATAACATCTATGCTAAAGATCTCGCTGAGAAAATCAACGGATGTGTATGGTTTAAAACATTCGAGGAAATTACAGATTATGTGACAGAAAAAGCTTCTGCGGATGATTTGATTATCACAATCGGCGGAGGCAATGTATATATGTGCGCGAATATGATTATGGATAAACTTTCAAGTTAAATAATCAGCTTACGGGATTCGGTGATCAGCTTATAAATGTCATCAGATTCCTCTCCAACCAACAAAAAATTTTCAGGCAATTGCAAAATGACGGAAGTCAGCGTTAAAAATGTAATTTGGTTATCTTCAAACCGCATAAACACTGTTTTACCAAGTTTTACAATAGTCTGATAACTATAATAAGATGTATTCAGGGTATTTCAGATTGATGCAGTTTCAATCGTGAAGTATTTTAAGGCATCTGAAATAAAGGCAGTGATTGTAAATTGGATAAAAGACTCAGGCTTTACGGCTTTAATAATCTGACAAAAACTTTAAGTTTCAATATTTATGACGTTTGCTATGCAAAAACAGAACGTGAACAAAAGGATTATATCGCTTATATCGATGAACAGTATAATTCTGAACGACTTACCAATATCCTTTGTCAGGTTACAGAAATGATCGGGGCGTCTGTCCTCAATATATCAAAACAGGATTATGACCCTCAGGGTGCAAGCGTTACGCTTCTGATTTCTGAAAAAGGATTGCCTGAGCAAATCGATCCCTCCTGTAATTGCGGAAGCTGGCTGATTGCACAAAAAAAAGAATCTGTGGCTGCGCATCTGGATAAAAGTCATGTGACTGTGCATACTTATCCCGAATATCATCCCGGTAATGCCATCGCCACATTCAGAGTGGATATTGATGTGTCAACATGTGGTACTATTTCCCCTCTGAATACACTCGATCTTCTGATTGACAGTTTTGATTCGGATATTATTACCATCGATTACCGTGTAAGAGGCTTTACCAGAAATGAAGACGGTCAAAAACTTTTCATAGACCATAAAATTACATCTATTCAGGATTTTATAAAGGATGATACCCTGAAAAGATATGATACGGTCGATATAAATGTATATCAGGCAAATATTTTCCATACTCAAATGCTGATAAAAGAGCTGGAACTGCAGAATTATCTTTTCAAAAAGGATGTATATGAAATACCGCCAAAGGAAAGATTGGCTATTTCTAACAGCCTGAGAAGGGAAATGATTGAAATTTTCAGCGGATCAAATGTTTATAACGAGGACTAAATTAATGAAGCTTGCTCATAATCGTGCGCCGATTTTTGAAGCGCTGAATGAATACAGAGAAAATCGAATCGTATCCTTTGATGTTCCCGGCCATAAACAAGGCAAAGGAAATCCTGAATTGACAAACTTTCTTGGAAAACAATGTATGAGCGTAGATGTTAACTCTATGAAACCGCTTGATAACCTTTGTCATCCCGTCAGTGTTATTAAAGAATCAGAAGAACTTATGGCAGATGCCTTTGGAGCCGCTCATGCTTTTTTTATGGTAAACGGAACTTCCAGCGCTGTACAGACTATGGTAATGAGCGTCTGTAAGCGTGGAGATAAAATTATTATGCCTAGAAACGTACACCGCAGCAGTATCAATCCTTTGATTGTCTGCGGTGCCGTTCCCGTTTATGTCAACCCCGGAGTTAATCAGAGATTAGGTATCCCATTAGGAATGTCAGTTGATTCCATTAAAAAAGCAATCAATGAAAACCCCGATGCTAAAGCTATTATAGTAAACAATCCTACTTATTACGGGGTCTGTTCTAATCTGCGTGAAATTGTCAAATTGGCTCATTCGGCAGGAATGAAGGTTCTTGTTGACGAAGCTCATGGTACTCATTTTTATTTTGGAGATTATATGCCTCTTTCGGCTATGAGTGTGGGAGCAGATATGGCTGCTGTCAGTATGCACAAAACAGGCGGATCACTTACCCAAAGCTCCGCATTGCTGCTTGGTCCGGATGTTAATCCGGGATATGTGCGCCAGATTATCAACCTCACACAAACAACAAGTGCTTCTTATCTGTTGCTGTCGTCACTTGATATTTCAAGAAAAAATCTTGTACTTAACGGAAAAACAATTTTTGAAAAGGTTACAACTCTCGCCTCTTACGGAAAAAGAGAGATTAATAAAATCGGCGGATTCTATGCTTTTTCCCGTGAGCTGATTAATGGTGACGATATCTTCGACTTTGATCCTACAAAACTTTCGGTACATACCAGAGATATCGGACTTGCCGGTATTGAGGTATATGACATACTTCGTGACAGATTTGATATTCAGATTGAATTTGGAGATATCGGAAATATTCTTGCAATTATTTCCGTTGGAGATACAATGCTGAATATTGAACGGCTTATCTCTGCTATGTCTGAAATCAAACGGCTTTATACCAAAAATCCCGCCGGTATGCTTGATCACGAATATATAGAGCCGCACGTAGTATGCTCACCGCAGGAAGCGTTTTATGCAGATAAAATACAGCTGCCGCTTGATGAAACTCTGGATAAAGTCTGTGCTGAATTTGTTATGTGCTATCCTCCCGGAATCCCTATTCTTGCCCCGGGAGAATGTATCACCAAAGATGCACTTGAATATATCAAATACGCTAAAGCAAAAGGCTGTAATCTTCTTGGTGCAGAAGATATGAATACAGAAAAGATAAATGTAATGGCTTGAGCAGCTGTAACATATAAGTTTCAGGAACGCATATATAAAGCTCTTTTTGGATTATACAATCAGCTGAGCTATTTAATTCAACCGATTGTAAAAAGGCGGCACAACCCCTGCTCTGAAAGTCAAAAAGTAGTCTTTTTCGACGCAAAAGCTACGAAAGTGACAGATAACAGCTGAGAAAGACTGTAAAACACATAATACCAAAAAACGCGTGAATAAAGGAATTTCAGACTTTTACAATCGACTGCTATTCAATTAACAAGGAGGTCAGGTATGAATGGAAATGTGGTATACGGAAGAACAAACACAAAATGTTCGTTTTTCTATCAGATGTGACAAACAAAAGTACAGCGCACAATCAGAATTTCAGAGGATTGAAATATTCAGCACGCCTGAATTTGGTGACGTTCTTGTCATTGACGACAGAATCATGCTGACTACAAAAGATTCTTTCATCTATCACGAAATGATTACCCATGTACCTATGGCAACAAATCCACAAATTAAAAATGTTCTGGTAATTGGTGCTGGTGACGGCGGTACAGTAAAAGAACTTACCCGTTACAAAACAATCGAAAGAATTGATATGGTAGATATCGACCGTATGGTAGTGGATGCCTGCAAAGAATATCTGCCCACAATTGCCTGCAAATTAAACGATCCGAGAGTCCACGTCTATATAGATGACGGTCTGCGTTTTGTCAGAGGTGTGGAAAATAAATATGATCTTATTATCGTCGACTCTACAGATCCGATCGGTCCCGGTGAAGGTCTGTTTACAACAGAATTTTACGGCAATTGTTACAAAGCTTTGAACGAAGCCGGTATTCTTGTTAATCAGCACGAAAGTCCGTATTACAAAACCTATGCCAGATCTATGCGTCAGGCTCATAAAAAGATAGTGGAATTTTTCCCTATCTGTAAGGTTTATCAGGCGCATATCCCTACGTACCCTTCGGGTCATTGGCTTTTCGGTTTTGCATCAAAAAAATATCATCCGCTGCATGATCTCGATGAAGGTGCATGGAACAGATTAGGACTGGATACCGAATATTACAATACCCGCCTTCATAAAGGCTGCTTTGCACTCCCTACTTACGTTACCAAGCAGCTGTTGGAAGGTGAATATCATTAATCATAAAATAACAGGCTTACAAATGATAAACTATACTTATCAGATATAATTTTTGTACCGGCAAATAATAAGCAGCTGCCGATACCTGGGGGTAGAATCCCCGATAAAAGGAGGTTTTTTAACAATGGGAAAAGCATTGATCATCGGTGCGGGAGGAGTTGCAAGCGTTTGTATACACAAGTGCTGTCAGAATCCCGATGTATTTGAGGAAATCTGTATTGCAAGCAGAACCAAATCAAAATGTGACGCTCTAAAAGAAAAACTGGACGGAGGAAAAACCAGAATCTCTACGGCACAGGTTGATGCAGACAATGTGGATGAACTGATTGCATTAATCAACAGTTTTAAACCTGATGTCGTCATCAATCTTGCACTTCCTTATCAGGATCTTACAATTATGGATGCCTGTCTTGCTACTAAAGTAAACTACGTTGACACCGCTAATTATGAACCGCTGGATACTGCTAAATTTGAGTATAAATGGCAGTGGGCTTATCGTGAGCGTTTTGAAAAAGCAGGTATCACTGCGCTTCTGGGAAGCGGCTTCGATCCAGGTGTTACAGGTGTATTCAGCGCCTACGCTATGAAACACGAATTTGATGAAATTAATTATATAGATATTCTCGACTGCAATGCCGGAGATCACGGCTATCCTTTTGCAACTAATTTTAACCCCGAAATCAATATCCGCGAAGTATCTGCAAAAGGAAGCTATATTGAAGACGGTAAATGGGTGGAAACTGAGCCGATGGAAATTAAGAGGATTTATAATTTCCCCGAAATCGGAGAAAAGGACATGTATCTTCTCCATCACGAAGAACTGGAATCTCTTGCACTTAATATTAAAGGTATCAAAAGAATTCGCTTCTTTATGACATTCGGTCAGAGTTATCTGACACATCTTAAATGTCTGGAAAACGTTGGCATGACATCTATTGAACCTATTGAATTTGAAGGAAAACAAATTGTTCCTCTCCAGTTCCTGAAAGCAGTTCTTCCTGACCCTGCTTCTCTCGGTCCGAGAACCAAAGGCAAAACCAATATCGGCTGTATTTTCATAGGCAAAAAGGATGGTAAGGATAAAACATATTATCTTTACAATGTCTGTGATCATGAAGAATGTTATAAGGAAGTTGGCTCTCAGGCAGTTTCCTATACAACAGGTGTTCCTGCAATGATCGGTGCTGCTATGCTGTTAACCGGAAAATGGAACAAGCCCGGCGTACACAATATAGAAGAATTTGATCCTGATCCTTTTATGGATGATCTGAATAAATTCGGTCTTCCGTGGAAAGAAAGCTACCATCCCGATCTTGTAGAATGATCCTGATATAAGACTATAGCCTATACCTGAATACGTGAAACTCAGTATTGAAGAACAGTAATAATGTAGCTGTAATGCAAAGTTTTATTCATCATTTTTCATTCAGGAAATCACAAGACTGGTGCGCCCATCCCCCTGCCCCTTTCCCACTGGGAAGGGGGATTGTTTTGTACGCTGCGTTCGTGCTGCGCACGCCCGAAGCCTGAATAAGATGAACCTGTAATGACTTTCATTATTATAATTCATCAATTCAACTTCACGAATTCAGGTTATAATTACCGATTTTACCCCGAAAAACGTTAATTTTGCATATTATATAAATTTTATGATGATCTGTGCTATAATTGCATCGAAGGTGTAATTATGTATGTAACCCATACGAGAATTGAAAAATTAATGCGAGGTTGATTCAGTTGAAATTTAACAAAAAAGGAAATACAATAGTTGCCGTCATTCTTTTTATACTTGGCGGTGCTGTTCTTGCCCTTTCCATTATGGGATTTATAGGCGTTGGATTATTGCAGGGTGATATTGAACAAGAAAAACAAAATGCAATCGCTGTCGAGGGTACAGTATATGAATTACGATATGACGATTCTATTCGTCATTATGTAGCAGATGTTGTCTATGAGGTAGATGGAGAAAGCTATATCGTAACTCTTGATACCGCTACCAGCAACGATGTTGCCGGCACGCCAATGACTGTTTACTGCAATCCTGAGAATCCTATAGAAGTAGTTGACGAATGGAACAGTAGAGAATCTTATAATACCTATAAAGCCGGATTTTTTACCGTTGCCATTGGTATTGCATTAATTATAGGCGGTCTGAAGGCAGCAGGTGTTCTTAACAGAGCAAAAAAACAATATGATATCGATTACAGCAAACATCATTCTGCTGTTTCTCCTGTTGATACCTACAAAGGTTGTGACGGTTATAATTCGGGGCAGACATATAACTCATACGATCCAAATGTTCCGTACAATTCATCTTCTGACAGCCAATTCAACTCCAATGTTCCCTATGGTTCGTCGTCAAATCCATATGACCCAAACGTTCCTTATAGTTCGTCATCAAATCCGTATGACCCCAATGTTCCTTACGGTTCGGATACTCAGTATAATCAATACAATAACAATGACCAGAATTTTTAAAATCACCCGACAGGTGTGATTCTTTTGCCCTTCTCCCTGCCATTCTCACGATGGGAAGGGGATTATATTGGACGGGTGCGGTCGTGCGAAGCACGACCGCACCCTAAATAAGCGAACAATGATTTTTAACACATAAAGGATAATTTTATGATTAAGAAAGTAAAAACCGCAGTAATCGGCGGAGGTGCTGCCGGTATTTCCGCTGCTATCGCTGCTGGCAGCAAATTCGGTAAAGGCAGCACTGTTATAATAGAAAAACAAAGTAAAATCGGCAGAAAACTCTTAGCTACCGGAAACGGACGATGCAATATAGGTAATAAAAATATGTCTGCAAAATACTACCACGGTGATACTTTACTGATTAAATCTGTACTATCTGAATTTACTGTCGATAAAGCTGTAAGATTTTATTCTTCTATAGGACTTCTGCTGAAAGAAGACAGTGAAGGCAGGTTATATCCATACAGCAACCGTGCTGAAACTGTTTTGGAATGTTTTCGCAATAAACTGAAACAATTGTCTGTAGAAATAATATGCGGATATGAAATTATTGATATCAGAAAAGAAAAAGGATTGTTTGTAATATCTGCTCCCGATGTTATCATTTATGCCAGATATCTGGTTTTTGCTACGGGTTCTGAAGCTGCTCCTTATCTTGGGGCAGATTCCAGCGGGTACAATTTTCTTCAAAAAAAAGGCTTGCAGCCTTCTCCCCTGTTTCCGTCTCTTTCCCCTGTAATTTGTCAAAAAACATATAGGCAGCTTAAAGGCGTAAGAGCCAAAGGTTACGTTACACTATATGGCAACAGTTACTGCATTATCTCTAAATACGGAGATATTCAATTTACAGATACAGGATTATCAGGAATCTGTATTTTTGACATTTCAAGATATGTGAATGAATTTTTCACTCTTGGAACCATAGCAGGACATAAATATTCTCAATTAAAAATTTCAGTTGACCTGATGCCGGAATATAGTGAAAATGATGTTTTAGACTATCTTAGAAAATGCCGAAAAATTTTCGCTTCAGAACGTACAGAAAACATCCTTTCGGCTGCTCTGGATAAGAAAATTTCTGCTGTTTTAATAAAATACTCCGGTATTGAACGTCAATCATGCGGCAAACTTTCGGAGGATGATTTAAAAAAATTAGCTTTTTCTGTGAAGCATTTTGGTTTTATTCCTTCTGAAATTTCTGCTTTTAAAAATGCTCAGGTCAGTGCAGGTGGTTTTGACTGCCAGACAGTTGACAGCCAAACACTTATGTGCCGAAAAGTTAAAAATCTTTTCATCTGTGGTGAACTTCTTGATATTGATGGTGAATGTGGTGGATACAATCTGCATTTTGCAATAGGCAGCGGAATGCTCACAGCCAAATTTATGAAATAATTGGTGATATTAATATGATAAGACTAAACAATGTTTCCCTTCCACTTGATTATGAGGAAAAAACATCTCTGAAAAAATATGCTGCTAAAGCTCTTAGAATCAATGAAAATAATATTAAAACTGTAAGCCTGTATAAAAGAAGCATCGATGCAAGAAAGAAAAACCAGATTCATTTTGAGGCAGCTCTTGATATTACACTGCAAAACGGTGAAGAAAAAATCGCTGCTAAAAATTCAAATGCTGTAATTGTTAAACAATACAAATATGATTTGCCGCTTGCTAAACAACTGCCGCAGCAGCCTGTCATCATCGGAAGCGGTCCCTGCGGACTATTTGCCGGTCTGATTCTTGCACAAGCCGGACAGAAGCCCGTTATTCTTGAAAGAGGACGTGATGTTGACAGCCGAACCAAGGATGTACATAGCTTCTGGTCAGGCGGCAGCCTTGATACCGTATCCAATGTACAATTCGGTGAAGGCGGTGCAGGAACTTTCTCTGACGGAAAACTCAATACAGGAACCAAAGATAAACGTATAAGAAAGGTTCTGGAAGAATTTGTACGACACGGTGCACCAGAGGATATTCTGTATCTCTCTAAGCCTCACATCGGAACAGATAAGCTGAAAACAACCGTTAAAAACATTCGTAATGAAATTATTCGACTTGGCGGACAGGTGATTTTTGAAGCAAAATTCATTGGTTTTAAAAAAGACTTTGAAAAGCTTTCTGCCGTGATTTATGAAAAACAAGGATGCAAATATGTTTTAACAACCGATCATGCTGTACTTGCAATCGGTCACAGTGCCAGAGATACTTTTGAAGCTCTTTACAAAGCCGGGGTCATAATGGAACAAAAATCATTTTCCATGGGAGTACGAATCGAACATCTGCAAAAACAAATTAATGAACAACAATACGGAAACCTGTGGAATCATCCATCATTAAAGGCTGCAGATTATAAGCTTGCAGTGCATCCGAAAACAGGTAAGGGTGTTTATACCTTCTGTATGTGTCCCGGCGGTACTGTAGTAGCTGCTGCAAGCGAGGAAGGCAGGCTTGCAATAAACGGTATGAGCGAATATGCAAGAGATAAGATTAATGCAAATTCTGCTGTACTTGTCAGCATCGGTACAGACGATTTTGGCAGCGACCATGTTCTCGCAGGAATTGATCTTCAGCGTGAAACAGAAAGAAAAGCTTTTCTATTCGGCGGAGAGAACTATCATGCTCCTGTTCAGCGAGTGGGAGATTTTCTGGAAAATGTCAAAACACAAACATTTGGTTCGGTTCTTCCCAGCTATCGTCCGGGGGTAGAAATGACAAATCTTAATAATGTCCTCCCCCGCTTTATAACTGAATCACTGAAAGAAGGGCTTTTGCTTATGGATAATAAACTAAAGGGATTTGCTGACAATGACGCCGTTCTGACAGCTGTAGAAAGCAGAAGTTCTTCTCCGGTAAGAATTTTGCGTGATAATACAATGCAGTCTGTTTCTTTAAAAGGTCTGTATCCATGCGGCGAAGGTGCCGGATATGCCGGAGGTATTATGTCGGCTGCCGTCGATGGTATAAAGGCTGCAGAAATGATCCTGACCTCATAATCCGACACATACCTCGAAGTATAAAGTTACAGATCGAAGCTTTTAAGATAACAGTCAGATCATTTTTTAACGGCTTCCTGCTGTAACACACACCAAATTTAATCCCGTGCATATTATATAATATAAAGCAATCTGACTGTCTTTTAAGCTGTCATAAGATCTGTT
>CACZPV010000014.1 GCA_902783065.1 uncultured Ruminococcus sp. | reverse complement strand
TATTATTGATTTTCCGCTTTCAAACTGTGTAAACTCAGGCATAGATGCTGTCGGTGTCCTGACACACTATCAGCCCCTCGTGCTGAATGAGTACATAGGAAGCGGTCAGCCGTGGGATCTTGACGGCAACAATAGTGGTGTAAGTGTGCTTTCACCGTATCAGCAGGTAAAGGGCGCTGATTGGTATTCGGGTACCGCTAATGCGATTTATCAGAATATCAATTATATTGACAGATATAATCCTGATTATGTAGTGATCCTTTCCGGTGACCATATCTATAAAATGGATTATTCAAAAATGATTGCAGAGCATAAGGCAAATAATGCTGACTGTACAATTGCTGTTATTGATGTGCCGATTGCAGAGGCTTCCCGCTTTGGTATAATGAATACCAATCCTGACGGCTCGATTTATGAATTTGAAGAAAAGCCTGAAAAGCCTAAGAGTACAAACGCTTCAATGGGTATCTATGTATTCAGCTATGATAAACTCAGAAAGTATCTGATTGAGGATGAAGAAACAGAAGGTTCTTCTCATGATTTTGGTAAGGATATTCTTCCGAAGATGCTTGATGACGGACTGAGAATGTTTGCTTATCAGTTCCAGGGTTACTGGAAGGATGTAGGAACTATCGACAGTTTATGGGAATCAAATATGGATCTTCTCGATCCGAATGTTCCTCTTGACCTAACGGATGAATCATGGAAGATCTATTCCAGAAATCCGGTTGTTCCGCCGCAGTATATTGCAGATACGGCTGAGGTTCAGAATTCCTTGATAGCTGATGGATGCTCTATCAGCGGTTCAGTAGATTTCTCTGTATTGTTCTCAAATGTTGTTGTAAAGCCGGGTGCGGTTGTACAGGATTCGATCATTATGCCTGGATCTGTGATTGAGGAGGGTGCAGTAGTTCAGTATGCAATTGTTTCAGAAAATACTGTTATAGGTAAAAACGCTGTAGTCGGCGCCCGTCCGGAAACAATTGTTGATAAAGATCAATGGGGTATCGCTGTAATCGGTGATAACCTGAAAATAGGCGCAGGTGCCAAGATTGCACCGAAAGCAATGGTTTCAAAAGATGTAGAGGAGGTTGAAGAATAATGCGAGGCAACAATATAATGGGTATCATCTTCGCCAATCTGCATGAGAACCTTATAAGCGAGCTTACTGAAGTAAGAATTATGGGTGCAGTTCCTTATGGCGGAAAATATCGTCTGATTGATTTCCCGCTTTCGAATATGGTAAACTCGGGTATAAATAAAGTGGGAGTTATTACAAAGAGCAATTATCAGTCTATTATGGATCATGTCGGAAACGGCAAAGCATGGGATCTTTCCAGAAAACAGGGCGGTCTGTTCATTCTTCCGCCGTTTACTAACTCTAACGATTACTCCAACAGAGTGACTACGCTTAATAGTATCCGTCCTTTCCTTGAAAATTCCACGCAGGAATATGTTGTGATTTCGGATTGCGATACAATCTGCAATATTGACTATCAGGATGTGTGCAGAAAGCATCTTGAAAATGGCGCAGATATCACTTTGGTATATAAGAGAGATCAGCTTCCTGAAAAGCTTCATGATCCGACCGTACTGTCATTTGACTCAAAGGGTAAGGTAATTGATGTACTAATCAACAATAACGTTACAGGTTCATGCAGCTATTATGCAAATATGCTGTTTGTTAAGAGAAATTTGTTAATGGAACTGATCGATAAGTGTATCAGTAAGAATACCTTGAACTTCAAGCGTGATATCATTCAGGGAGAATATAAAAACCTGAATATATATGGTTATGAACTGAAAGGTTTTTCACCGGTAATTACCTCTATGAGTGATTATTTCAACGCTAATATGGCATTGATGGAAGAAGAAGTAAGGTCTGATCTCTTTAACAGCGATAATCCTATTTATACAAAAGTCAGAGATGATATGCCGACAAAATATGGTCTTGGTTCAAAAGTTAAAAATTCTTTGATTGCAAACGGCTGTAACATTGAAGGTGAGGTTGAGAATTGTATTCTCTTTAAGGGTGTACATATCGGCAAGGGTACAAAGGTTTCCAATTGCGTTATTATGCAGGATACCAAGATCGGTGCCGACAGTAATCTGAGTTATGTTATAGTTGATAAGGATGTTACGGTAAAGGATGAAAGAACTCTTATGGGTTTCCTTTCCTATCCTGTTTACATCAGTAAGGGCAGTGTAGTATGATTTTATATGTCAGATCATATCCGATATTGCTATAAATGCGGTAAACTTTGAAATACTTTTTCAGATTTGCCTATATGGTTTGATTATCATTTCCCGCCCCGCCTTCGGCGGGGCGGGAATATAATTTGTTTGGAGGTGTGTTTTATGAAGGTATTATTTGTTGCAAGTGAGGCACAGCCTTTTGCTGCTTCGGGCGGTCTGGCAGATGTAGCCGGTTCGCTTCCTCATGCGCTTCGTAAAAGGCTGATCGGATGCCGTATCGTTATGCCGCTTTACGATGAAATCCCGCAAAGTCTGAAAGATAATCTTCGGTTCGTAACAAGTTTTTCAGTGCCGGTTTCATGGAGAAGACAATATTGTGGCGTCTTTGAAACAAGATATAACGGCGTCATTTATTATTTTATTGACAATCAGTATTATTTCAAGCGACAGGGGCTTTACGGTCATTATGACGATGCAGAACGTTTTGCTTTTTTCTCCAGAGCAGCGATTGAAATGCTTCCGTATATTGATTTTAAACCCGATGTAATACATTGTAATGACTGGCAGACTGCTTTGATTCCGACTTACTATGATCTTTTCTATAAAAATAACGAATGGTACAGCGGTATTAAAACTGTATTCACAATTCATAATATTCAGTATCAGGGTCAGTACGGAACCGAATTGTATGAGGAAGTGGTAGGAATCCCCCCTCAATCAAGATCTATACTGGATTTCGATAACTGCATTAACTACATGAAGGGTGCTATCGAAACTGCTAATCGTGTTACTACTGTAAGTCCGAGTTATGCATGGGAAATAAGGGACCCGTGGTTTTCTCATAAACTGGATCCTATCCTGAATGCAAGATCATGGAAGCTCAGAGGAATCCTTAATGGCATAGATACAACTTCCTATAATCCGGCAACGGATATACAGCTGTATGCACATTATACACCGGAAGATCTGTCCGGTAAGGCAGTCAATAAGCAAAAATTACAGGAAAGACTGGGATTGGAACAAAATCCTGATGTTCCCATTATTGCGATGGTAACAAGATTGGTTTCCCATAAGGGTCTTGATCTCGTTAAAGCAGCCCTTGATCAGATGATGAGAGAGGAATATGTGCAGTTCGTGATTCTCGGTTCAGGCGACTGGGAATATGAAAGTTTCTTCCGTTCAATGCATGAAAGATATCCGGGCAGACTTTGTGCGTGTCATGGCTTTATTCCTGAACTTTCCAGAAAGATCTATGCGGGTGCAGATATTTTTCTGATGCCGTCTAAGGCAGAACCCTGCGGTCTTTCACAAATGATTGCGCTGAGGTATGGTACAATTCCTATTGTCAGAGAAGTAGGCGGTCTTCGTGATTCGATTCAGGACAGCGGAACGGGTGAGGGTAACGGATTTACTTTTGCTGATTATGATGCAATGGCGATGCTTGGCTGTATCAGACGTGCGATTGCCGGATACTGGCAGCGTGATGGATGGAAGATACTGGTGCAGAGAGCAATGCGTTGTGATAACAGCTGGGCAAAATCGGCAACAGAATACATTAATCTTTATAAAGAAGTAATTAATGAATAAAATGTCATAAGAATATGTAGTAAAATATAAAAAATGGACGGCTGCTGGCATGTGCAGCTTGGGTAATATGAATTCCGGAAGATCCTTTTATTAAGTCATCTTCACGGATTCAGGTTAATCCGAAAAGTCAGTGAATCGGAAAATTCACTGACTTTTTTGGTATTATTACCATTTGTCCGATAAACTGCAATAAAGGAAGTGACAATATGATTTATACACTGACGCTTAATCCTTCCATTGACTATAGTGTTCGTCTTGATACATTTGTCAGTGGTATTACAAACCGTACAACAAATGAAGAATATTGCATCGGTGGTAAAGGTATTAATGTATCTTGTATTCTTGCACAGCTTGGAATAAAAAGCACAGCGCTTGGTTTTACAGCAGGATTTACCGGTGATGAGATTGAAAAAGAATTATGCAGAGTTGGAATAAGGTCTGATTTTATTCGTCTGCAAAGGGGTATTTCAAGAATTAATATAAAGTTAAAGACAGACTGCGAAAGTGAAATCAACTGTCAGGGACCTCCGGTATCCGGAGATGAATTTGACAAGCTGATTATGAAAATTGATCAGATCGGGGACGGAGATACTATTGTACTTGCAGGAAGTATTCCCGGTACGGTATCAGATGATGCCTATGAAAGAATTTTGCAGAGGTTAAAAGGCAGAAAGGTGCGGATTATAGTAGATGCAGCTAAAAACCTGTTGCTGAATTGTCTGGCGTACCGTCCGTTTCTGATCAAACCGAATCGTCAGGAACTTTCGGAAATATTCGGGAGAGAGGTAAAAAACGTTGAAGAAACAGAAGCTTGTGCTAAAGAACTGATGAATCAAGGAGCAAGAAATGTAATTGTATCATCAGGCGGAGAAGGAGCAGTGCTTTATGCAGAGAATGGAAATACTTATTACTCAGGTGTTGTTGATGAAAGGGCAATAAATACAGTTGGTGCGGGAGATTCAATGGTAGCAGGCTTTATTGCCGGTTATGAACAAAAGGCAGATTACGGATATGCTCTGAAACTTGGAGCAGCCTGCGGCAATGCAACCGCATTATCCGAGGGACTTGCATCCATGGAAAAAATATCAGATGTTTTTGGTAAACTAAAATGATTGAATTGTCAGGATGTGATATAAATGGGAAATATACTGGATTATATTGACTGGAGAGGTGATATCAGGTTTTACGAAAGACCGTTTAACGAGGTTGATAATCTTATTTTTTCGGAATTGGCATATGTAAATATGAGCGGCATTATTCAGAATGATGAAAAAGTTTCTCTGGAAGAATTATATAAGCGCTATTGCAGTTCTTCAAATCGTTCTAATATTCCTATGAATGACCCTCTGCCGCTTTTTGAAAAAGCGGCAGCATGTGACCGGTTCAGGAATACGATGGTGATGTGTTTTACGGAGATCGTTGATGCGGAAAAGCAAATACAGTTTTCAGCAGTAACTTTCTTGCCGGAGGATAACACTGTTTATATATCTTTCAGAGGAACAGATGATACAATAGTCGGTTGGCGAGAGGATTGTAATTTTAGTTTTCTGTCGTCAACACCAGGGCAGAATTGTGCAGTGGAATATGTAAACCGGATCGCATCGGTTACTCAGGGGGATATCCGTATCGGGGGACATTCTAAGGGCGGTAATTTTGCAGTATATGCTGCTTCTTTTTGTAATTCGTCATTCCGCTGCAGAATTAAAGAAGTATATTCTAATGATGGTCCGGGATTTAACAGCACCATCGTTCAGTCAGAAGAATATTTGTCGATTTTGCCAAAGGTAAAAAAAATACTGCCCGAATCATCACTTGTGGGACTGCTGCTTTCCAGTGCTGAGGAAAAGAAAATAGTTAAAAGTACTGCAAAGGGAATCTATCAGCATCATCCTTATTCGTGGTGTGTTACCGGATGCGGCTTTGACGAAGCAGACAGCTTGTCGACAGAAAGCACCCTTATGAATGAAGCACTGCAAAAATGGATCGGAAATCTGAGCGACAGTGAACGTAAGCTGTTTGTTTCCTCGGTTTTTGATTTTATTGAAGCATCCGGAGCAGAAACATTGGATGATCTTAATAAAAATAAGATGGTATCATACAATGCGATATTAAGGGCCGGAACTGACTTCCCTAACGAAAAAAAGACAGAAATCTTTAAGATGCTGAAAAATTTTGCCAGAACAAGCGGAGAGATTATTTTTAATGAGGCAGTAAAAACATTTGAAAAACTGAAAGACCAATCATAAAAGTTTAATTAAATTGTCTGAAATTCGGTTAAATTTAAAAATAGGTATTGTAATTATTAAATGAATAGTATATAATTGTGTATAGTGATGAAAAAATAATGACAGAGTAAACTGTTTTTATATCAAAATTACAAAGGAGGCTCTCTTTTTATGAAACAGTACACAGCAAAAAATATCTTTAATATTGCTTTGGCAGGACACAGCGGCTCGGGTAAAACATCACTTGCCGAGGCTATGCTCTATCTCTGCGGCGGCTCGGACAGACTCGGAAAGGTAAGTGAAGGAAACACTGTCCTTGACTATGATCCAGAGGAGATTAAACGTAAAACTTCCGTTCAGACTTGTATTGCTCCGATCGAATGGAAGAATAAAAAGATTAACCTGATAGATGCTCCCGGTCTTTTTGACTTTGAAGGCGGTTTGTATGAGGCAGCAAGGGCTGCGGATTCTGTACTCATTACAGTTTCCGGTAAAGGCGGTGTCAGTGTCGGAACTGAAAAGGCTGTGAAAGCTGCTGATAAAAGAGGGCTGACAAAGATATTTTTTGTTAATGGTCTTTGCGATGAAAGCTCACGTTTCTACCGTGTGTTTGAAAATCTTAAAGCATCTTTCGGTCCTTCAGTTTGTCCTGTTGTTGTTCCCTATATCGTGGATGGTCAGGCTGATTGCTATGTTAACTTACTTGAGTATAAAGCTTATAAATATATTGACGGTAAGATAAATGTAGTTCCGCTGCCTGATATGGGTGACAGACTGGAAGGTCTGCGTACAGCTATCTGTGAAGCTGTTGCGGAAACGAGTGATGAAATGTTTGAAAAATATTTCTCCGGTGAGGATTTCACTCCTGAAGAAATTATTGTAGGTGTCAGCCAGGGTGTTAAAAACGGCAGTATCAGTCCTGTATTCTGTGGTGATGCTCTGTTGACATATGGTGTGGAACAGTTGCTTAATGGATTGAT
>CACZPV010000013.1 GCA_902783065.1 uncultured Ruminococcus sp. | reverse complement strand
TTATATTATAACACTATTTACTAAAAAATGGAATAGTTTTATAAAAATTTATGTTAAAATTTTATGAATAAAAACACTATAGAAACGCTGATTAATTCATTAATCGGCGTATGGGGTGAGTGGCGAAGCCCCACGCAGTAAAAATCACATCAGACAACCGTTAATCATTCTGCCCAAAGGAGCGTGTGTAATATCCAGCGGATCACCCTCATAAATTACAAGATCCGCATCCTTACCTGTTTCTATTGAGCCAACTCTGTCAGCTATTCCGCAAATTTTAGCCGGATTTATCGTTATAGCTTTAAGTGCCTCATATCTGTCCATATGATATCTTACAGCGATAGCAGCACATACTGTCAGATAATTGACGGGTATTTCGGGGTGATCGGTAATCAACGCAAGCGGTACTCCCTGCTCTGACATCATTGCTGCTGATGCAGCAATATGCCCGCGAAGCTCCGGTTTGCTCCTGTCAGTCATGATGGGACCTGATAAAACCCCCTCTGTTTCTCTGATCAGATCCTCATACATTTTATGTCCTTCCGTAGCATGGACAATAACAGCTCTGATATTAAACTCTTTAGCAATCCGAAGTGCCGTATAGATATCACCGGAAGTATGTGCATGAAAATGAGCCGGAATCTCACGTTTCATCAGCGGTAGCAATGCTTCACATTTCTGATCATACTCCGGTTCATCATAGGTTTTACTGTCTTTTTCATAAAAATACTTCTGTCGTTCATAGCGTCTGGCTTTTTCAAGCATTTCCCTGATCATTGCAGCTACTGCCATTCGGGTAACAGGCATCTGGTCTTTATCATTATATGTTGATTTAGGATTCTCTCCCAGTGCAAATTTAATAGCTGCCGGTGATTTTATAATCATATTATCAATCCGAGGTTCTCCGCCTGTGCTGTCAAAAGTTTTTACAGCAGCGATCTGACCTGCAATCGGATTAGTACTGCCGGGACTTACAATTACCGTAGTGATACCCTCTCTGAGCGCTTCTGCAAAATACCGGTTATTGGTATTAACAGCATCTATCACACTGAGCTGCGGTGTAATCGGATCGCTGTCCTCATTTCCGTCTGTATCCTCCATACCTACAGAATCTCCGAATATGCCCAGATGTGTGTGTGCATCAATAAAACCCGGATACACTCTTGCTCCATTCATATCTTTTGATTCTGTATTGTGCTGAGGAAGATTCTCCATACTTCCTACATCGGCTATTTTTCCGTTTTCCGTATATATATAGCCGTTTTCTATAATCTCATCCTGATCGTTCATTGTATAAATTGTTATATTGGTTATCAGCATTGTTTTTTCCTTTCAAAAAAATCGGAGAGTCAAACGACACTCCGATCAATCAGCAAATTTATTTGGACGAATTACCCCTTCTGGAATAACCGCCTCTTTTATTTTCCATACGTTTCAAATCAGATATCTTTTCATCACTTGCCTGTTTAAATTTGGAAAGCATATCTTCAAAGCTGGAAGGTTCATTCTTTTTCGATGCCTGCCATTCAAAATTACCCGGACGAGATGATGTTTGTTTTGGCGAAGTATTATTTCTGTTTTGATGATTTGCGGGTTTCCTTTGCTGCGGCATTGCCTTTTTAATGGAAAGGCTGATCTTACCGTCCTCACCTATCGTGAGAATTTTTACCTTTACGGTCTGTCCTTCAGAAAGAAAATCCTTTATATCGTTAACATACGTCGGTGCTACTTCCGATATATGCACCATACCGGTCTTTCCCTCTTCAAGATCTACAAATGCACCGAATTTTGTAATACCGGTGACCTTTCCTTCGACTATCATTCCAACTTCAAGACTCATACTGAATATGCTTTCTCCTCTCAATCACCGGCAATGTTGACAAACACAACCTCGCCGTTTTTTACATAATCCAGATCTTCACGAGCGATCTTTTCCACATAACCGGAGAAAGCCTTTTCATCGTTTTTTTCAACAGCATCGGACACCTTTTTCAATTCAGCATTCGTCTGTTCCTGTGTGAAAATTCTTTCTTCTATCTGTGAAAGTTCCGTTCTGGCATTATTAATGCGTATCTGCAGGTCAACCATCAGAAACAATACATACAGTGTGACAACGATCATAATAACATAAAGAAGGACATTCCTGCTTTTTTTATTCTTGCGGGTTCTCCTTGACCTCCTTACTGCTTTTGTTTTCATCATCTATCACCATCCGATTATTAGTCAACCATAGGACTATTATACAACATTCCTTATTATCTTGCAAGAAAAATCGACATACTTTTTTTATTTTTTTTAGCCTTCTTTGATAATTCAACTCTTTGACGATTATCTGTGTACTTTTCACTTATCTTTTTGCCAATTTTAGCAAAAAAATCACAAATCCTTTCATTACACTTTCTGATAATGCTCCCGACAAAGCATTTTATTGTCCTTCCTATTCCGAAATACAGCAGTATAAAACTAATCATTTCTGCTGAAAGAACATAAAAACGTATTTTTCCTTCTGTCATTGCGACCGCATAAATAAAATTACCTACAAAAACCGCAAATATATATAAAAAATCCCCTATCCACATTTGTATTTTCCCCGGCGGAAAAGCCTCTCTGAATGCTGCAATCACAAAATATATTATTTCCGCAGCTGCTCCCAACACAAAAGCCCACAAGAATGCCCCTGTCTGCTGCTGCGTTGTCAATTCCATTATACCACACCCTACTTAAAAATTCGGGAGAAAAAACCACCCTCATTTTTTTGATTTTCATTATAAATCAATGTATCGATCTTACCCTCCAGCATCAGTTCTCCTGTTTCCTGGGCAAACTGACTTATATTGAGTCTTTCTCCGTCTATTGTCAGTTCTCCCAGTTCTGTATTCAATACTACTTTTTCATCATTAAATTCCGCAACATCCTTTACTCCCGTAACATGAAGATTTTTTCTGTTTTCCAGTATCATATGGTGGCTTTTATGTCCTGACCGGCTCATATCCTCACTAATAATAATCACCTCCGCACAGATGATACATTATAATCTATGCAGAGGTGGTTTAATTTATTACTGCGATTATGGAATGATCTTATACATCAACGCTGCTTCATCCTTTTTAGCATACTCGTTTATGCTCAGTACTTCTGCCTTGACCGGATGAGTGCCCAGTGCTATCTCTATGATATCGCCGATCTTTACATCATATGAAGCACGTGCCGTTTTACCGTTAACTGTAACTCTTCCTGCATCGCAGGCTTCATTTGCAACTGTTCTTCTTTTAATAATTCTGCTGATTTTCAGATATTTGTCTAATCTCATCTTCAATCTCCATATAAAAACGTAAACCGATCGGCAGATCGGTTTACAAAAGCTCCTGTCATACCGTCATGACAGTTTATCATTTTGCATCTACAGCATCCTTAAATACTTTGCCTACCTTAAATGCCGGAACCTTGGATGCAGGAATTGTAATCTGTTCTTTTGTACGGGGATTAACACCGGTTCTCTCTTTTCTTTCACGACACTCAAAAGTACCGAAACCTACTATACGTATATCCTCACCGTTAGCCACATGCTCAATGATTGTATCAAAGACTGCGCTGACTGCTTTCTCGGCATCTTTCTTGTTCATGTTAGTTTTCTCAACAACAGCAGTAATAAGTTCAGATTTGTTCATTTTTGATTTCCTCCAATTTTTCTTTTTTGTTTATCTCTTTCCAGAGTTGATTCGTTACTTTCGTATCCGAATCCTGTATATTAATGCCTTTCTCAGCAGCGATATTTTCATATCGTTTAAACTGCCCGATAAAATTATCGCAGGCCTTATACAGCGATTGTTCACTGTCAGTTTTTATCATGCCGGACAGATTTGCCACTGAAAGCAGCAGCTCTCCGACAGCTTTTTCACGACATTCATCATTACCTTCAGCACAGATTTTTTTCAGTGCTGACAGCTTTTCATCAATACATTCCAGCGCTTCTTCACAGCTTTCGCTCCGAACACCGCCTCTTGCAGCTTTTTTACAGAGTTTTTCAGCCCTCATCAGTGAAGGCAGTGTTTTAGAAACGCTTTCCATTGTTTCGCTTACCCTGCTCTGAGCATGAGTCTGCATTTTAATTGCATCCCAATTGCTGAGCACTTCATCTGTATTTTCCACCTCAACTGTACCGAAAACATGTGGGTGTCGGATGATCATTTTACGGCTGACCTCATCGGTAATATCAGAAAAATCGAAGTGACCTTCCTCACTTTCAATCACGCTGTGGAATACCACCTGAAACAGCACATCACCAAGTTCTTCCCGAAGATGCTCCGTATCATTTTCATCAATTGCTTCCGCAGCCTCATACACTTCCTCTATAAAGTCCCTGCGTATAGACTGATGCGTCTGCACCTTATCCCACGGACAGCCATCAGGCGCACGAAGCTGCCTTACAATCGCAATAAGATCATCAATATTATATTTTTCATTATTTTTAAAATTCAATATTTTCGCACTCCCCATATCTACGACTGCAAATATATTTTACCTTATCAAACGACGTTTTTCAAGTACTTTTACAATTTTATTTCCTTTTGGCATCTGAAGAATATCTTCTCTTTTTATTGCCTGAAGCAAAAGCAGTGCTACTACATATACCACAACAGCCACAATTACAGCCAGAATGGTTGAAACACGCTGCACGAAAATAAAATCAAACAGAATTTCCGAGAAATATGCAGCAGCGCCGCATATAATCGCCGCAATCAATGGCTTCACAAGAATAGACATAAAATCGGGAACTACCTTTGTCTGTCTGCAAAGCACGAACATTGCCACCACCGTAACAAATCCGTAGCAGACCATTGAACCGACATTAGCGCCCTGAATATTGATCTCCGGAATACCTACAAGAATATAATTTACCACTATCTTCATTATCATACCCACGGTAAACAATTTCAGCGGTACATCCATTCTTCCAACAGCCTGAAGCATACTGCAAAGCGGAGTACTGGTAGCTATAAAGATAACGGAAATTCCCATAACGGTAAGCACTTTTGAGCCTATCTCTACCTCATTAGCAACACTTGCTCCGCTGTAAATCAGTGACAAAAGGGGTTCAGAAAGCACAGACAACCCGATACCTGAAGGAATCGTAACCAAAACCGTTACTCTCAGTACAGTTTCCATACTTTGTTTAAGCTTCATCCTATCCCCGCTGGTATATGCAGCCGTTACGGAAGGCAGTGCAGTTGTACCGAACACCTGTGTTACAGCAGTTACCAGCATCATTAGTGTCAGTGCAATACCATAGCAGCCATACAGATATATATGTGTATTGCCGCCGTAATAAACTTCATCAGGTATCAGCGATCCATATACTCTAAGAAGTGAATCCGGAGCAGTTTCCATAATATGATTTATCCTCGTCTGTACAAGAGTTGAATCAATCATATCGGCGATACTCATAATAATTGATCCCAGACCGATCGGAATTGCCGTGCGGACCATTGTTCTGATAATATCACGGTTTGCTCTGGGCGGCGGAGAACTGCTCAGATCGCTTGGAGCAATACCGTCACCGCTTTTTTTATATCTGATAAACAGGAACAAAAAGCCAAACAAAGAGCCAAGTGAAATACCCGTAATTGCAGCACCTATCGCCAACGGTACTGCTGCGGAATGGGCTTCAGCTTCATTAGCGCATTTAATACCAAGCACGAATCCGCTGTCACGGTACTGTGCCATACATATCTGCATGGTAATAAAGGAAGCGGTAAATCCCAGAAAAAGCTTACATGCCGCTTCAATGATCTCAGAAACCGCCGTGGGCACCATATTGCGCATACCCTCGAAATAGCCTCTGTAAATAGACATCAGACATCCGAAAAAGATTGTAGGTGAAAGGCAAAGCAATGCAAATATCGTATCCTCAGCTTTAATTACCTTTACATAAATAAAGCTGCCCAGCACCATTGCAATAAAACACGCCAGACCTGCCACTACAAATATAGGAACAGACAATCTGTGTATCTGTTTGACATCCCGATAACGTTTTTTTGTCATGCTTTCCGATACCATTCGGGATATAGCAATCGGAAAGCCTGCCGTTGAAAGCATGAAAAGCGGATTATAAAGCGCATATGCCGCATTAAAAAGACCTGTTCCCACACCGCCGTACATACCGGAAAGCAGTATTTTATAGACCATGCCCATCAGACGGACAACGATCATGCTTGAACCGAGCACCATCGCTCCTTTCAGGAACGACTGACCCTTCCCTTCCTTCTTCTTTTTAACCACTCAAGCACATCCTTTCGGAAAGGGATAATAGAGCAGATCCGTAATAATTCTGATCTGTTTATCATCAGAATATCGGAATAGGGTTATCAAAGAAGATCTTCATCAGCAAAATTATCTTCTGTAAAATCAATCACATCATCCGGTGACATATGTTCCTGTCCGGCAGATTCCGCTGCAAGCTTTTCACCGCATGTATTGCAGAAAACAGCTCCCTTGTCATTATAAGTGCCGCAAACATGGCATTTTACCTTTTGTCCGGATTTTGCGATCATATCATTCACAGATTCAAGATGTTCTTTCAGTTCTTTGATCTTATCGGCAACTTCCTGTTTATTCTTATCATAATTCTTTCCAGTAGTCATTTCTTCATACGTAATTCTTCCGAGAATCTGGTACTTCTGTGAAATCTCACTTTTCAGATCAGCAGCAGCAAGTTTCAGCTTAGAAATATCAACAACTTCTCCTGCTTTTTTACCTACTGTACCTACAACTGATTTCGCATTCAGCAATACATCTTCAAAAATACCCATTATTAACGCTCCTTCATTCTGAAAATTTCAAATGTTTGTTAACTGACTTAATACCTGAATCCGTGAAATCGGCTTGATGAATCATAAAAAACTTACCGGTTTAATCTTATACATACCGCGGACATTCTGCGCTCACAAGT
>CACZPV010000012.1 GCA_902783065.1 uncultured Ruminococcus sp. | reverse complement strand
TTTCGGGAGCGGTGTTTGTGCCGCCTTTTTACAATCGGCTAAAGAATACTATCATAGATAAAGTATTCCGCAAAAAACTATTTTGACAAAATTTTCCGGTTTTTAAGAAAAGCTGGATCCGTGAAACTCGGTTTTGATGAACAATAAAAGAAGATGAAACCGGAAGATCTTATCCTTGTATAATTCATCAGGTCAGCTTCACTGATTCAATGAAAACATTATACCACATATAATAATATACCAAAATAGGAATAAGTCAAGAGATAATCAAAGTTTCCTTAATTATTTTTAAAAATATTATAGAAATATTTCAAATATGTGGTATAATGATACTGGTGTTAAGGATGCACTGAATTATCGGTTTACTGAGAATAATGGGCGGCTCCTGATATGAATTAGTCATGCACCTGCTGCATTTTATAGTAAACGAATTAAAAAATGAGTGAAGTCTGAGTAAGATATTTTACAATCAGCCGGAATCAATAGATCTATGGAGAATGAAAATGTCAAACATTACTAATAACGAAGATAATCCTGTTCACGATCCTGCGCTTGCGGGACTTGACGACAACGACATAACAATACCATCGTCAGAGCGGTTTCGACGTAAAATATTCAAGATGGTATCGGTCGGAGTTGTCGATGTGTTTATTAATCAGTTTTATGATGTTCTTAGTACGGGAATGCTGATTATCAATCTTGCAATTACTGTTCTGAACACTTACAATTCGATCAGAGTAAAATATGGTCATATATTTGACGAAATAGAGCTGATTACAGTTTTATTTTTTACGATTGATTATGTACTGAGGCTTTATACGGCGAAATGTCTGTATCCGAATAAAAGCCATCCGCGTGCTGTACTGAAATATATTTTTTCATTTACCGGCATTGTAGATTTTTTGTCTTTTTTTCCGTATTTTATGCCCACCTTTTTTCCGGCGGGAGCAGCAGTGTTCAAAATGTTCCGGGTAGCAAGAATTTTAAGACTATTCAGAATCAATGCCTATTATGATTCTCTTAACGTGATCACCGAAGTTTTGCTGAGGAAAAAGCAGCAGCTTATGTCATCTATTTTTATTATCCTCGTTATGATGCTGGCATCCAGTCTTTGTATGTACAGCATAGAAAATCCTGTGCAGCCCGATGTATTCAGCAATGCCTTTTCCGGTATCTGGTGGTCGGTTTCCACTCTGCTGACAGTTGGTTACGGTGACATTTATCCTGTCACCACTGCGGGCAAAGCAATGGGAATTATTATTGCCTTTCTTGGTGTAGGCATTGTAGCAATACCTACGGGTATTATTTCTGCCGGATTTGTAGAACAATATTCAAGACTGCAAAGTATCGGCAACGGAGAAGAAGATGTACATTTTATTAAAATCCAACTCCGGAAAAATGATCGCTGGGCAGGCAAAAGGATCATGGATCTTGGTCTGCCTCATGGCATGATTGTTGCTGTTATCCAGAGAGATGATGAAACAATAATTCCCAGAGGAAATGTTCGTCTTAATGCAGACGATTTTGTTGTCATCGGTGCAGACTCCATCAAAGGTGACAAGCAGGTATATCTTAAAGAAATAACTATTCGTCAGAATCATCGTTGGAACGGTCAGATGCTGAAGGATCTGGATATCTCACGCCAGACATTTATTGTTATGGTAAAACGTGACGGAAAAACCATTATACCTAAGGGGGATCTTATCTTTCACGAAAACGATGTTGTTATACTTTATTCGAAAGTGAAAGACAAAATCTCTGATGATGAAAAGACGGAAGAAATATAATATATATGAGCAAAAAAGCCGATGAATCAATTTCATCGGCTTTTTTATAGCCTTAAGGAAAAGCGGCGTGCGTGCTTCTCACGTATGCCGCCTGAACAGATTAAAACCCTGTTTTTTTAAAAAGAACTTCCGTCAATTTCACGGATTCATGATTTATTATCTTTCCGAAAGAGACTTATAATTGACCCGACCGTGTACATTCATATAAGCCGGACGAATAATTTTGCTTGGGTTAACAAGTTCCTCGATTCTGTGTGCCGACCAACCTGCGATTCTTGCGATAGCAAAAATAGGTGTATAAAGCTGAGTAGGCAATCCTAACATATTATATACAAACCCACTATAGAAGTCTACATTAGCGCTGACACCCTTATAGATTCTTCTTTCTTCTGCAATGACCTCAGGCGCAAGTTTTTCTACCAAAGAATATAACGAAAATTCTTTATGTTTACCCTTTTCCTCAGAAAGCTTTTCGACAAATGACTTGAATACTCTTGCTCTCGGGTCGCTGATTGAATAAACAGCGTGACCCATACCATAAATCAGACCGGATTTGTCAAACACTTCACCGTGAAGAAGCTTTTTCAGATATGCTTTTACTTCTTCCTCATCATTATAATCTTTAATATTCTGGTACATATCATCGAACATTTTGACTACTTTTATATTAGCTCCGCCGTGTTTAGGACCTTTCAAAGAGCCGAGAGCTGCCGCAATAGCGGAATATGTATCCGTACCGGAAGAAGACACAACATGTGTTGTAAAGCTGGAATTATTACCGCCTCCATGTTCAGCATGAAGCACAAGAGCCATATCCAGCAATTTTGCTTCAAGCTCTGTATATTTAGAATCCGACCGCAGCATATAAAGAATGTTTTCTGCTGTAGACAGTTCCTCCTGCGGCGAATGAATAAACAGGCTGTCCCTGAGATAATAATGACTGTAGGCACGGTAGCAGTACACAGAAAGAACCGGAAACAGTGCAATCAGCTGCAAACACTGTCTGAGTACATTCGGAATAGAAGTATCATCCGGGTTTGGGTCATAGGAGTATAAAGTGAGCACACACCTTGCCAATCCGTTCATCATATCTGTACTGGGAGCTTTCAGAATAATATCTCTCGGAAAAGTCTGAGGAAGATTTCTGTAAGTAGCAAGCAGCTTTTTCATTTGTTCAAGCTGTACTTTATCGGGCAGTTCTCCGAATATCAGCAAGTATGTAACTTCCTCAAAGCCGAATCTGTTGTCAGCAATAAAGCCTTTTACAATATCTTCCACATCGATGCCTCTGTAGTACAATTTACCGTCACAGGGCTGTGTTATTCCATCTACAGTCTTTGATGAACATATTTCGGATATCTCAGTAAGACCAGCAAGTACACCTTTTCCGTTGACGTCGCGAAGACCTCTTTTTACATCATATTTTCCGTATAATTCTTTATCGATTTTTCCGTTTTTCTCACATAATGAGCTAAGCTCTCTCAATTCCTGAGTAATATTAAAGAAACTCTCATTCTGTAACAAATATTCGTTCTGCAATCTTACCATCTCCGTTCGTATAAAAATTATTTCAAACTAAATAATAAGTAATTCAGCGTTTCCGCTTAAATCACAATATAAAGCAAACGGCTGCGTTTATTCTGCACATCACCTTTTGACGGTGAAAAAGAGGGATTGCAGTGTACGGCTGCCGTTAAATTTCCAGACAGCGGCGGCTGTAAAACCTCACCTGAAAATTTCCAAAATCCACAATTTTAATAAATTTTGCTATATTATTGTACCATATTTTTAAAGTTTTGTAAATACCGCAATTTAAAACTATTTATCCTGGGGGAAACCCTTCCTAAAAAAACTGAACTTTAATTTTTAATAATTCAACTTATCATGAACCGAGAAAGCAGACGACTGATGAAAATGTTTTAGCCTAAATGGCTGCGG
>CACZPV010000011.1 GCA_902783065.1 uncultured Ruminococcus sp. | reverse complement strand
TACTGCGAAGCATTCCTATAACGGACATCCTTTCATTTACAATATGCTTTGACATAGAAGCCACAATGAAGCTTACCATCAAAAATACAACTGCAAAGATAAGATAGTAAATATTCAGCATGCTGTTCATTGTATCATCGGCATCAAGAGAGGTAGTACCCATAAATCCGTGATCCTGATGTTTTTCCGAAAGTGTATTGATGGTTTCGCCTACCTGATCATCAGGAACATCTGCGAACAGCATATATATTGTTCCCTTTTCTTTTCCGCCGATTTCATTGCACAGATCAGGTGTAACAATAATTGACATTGGCGTCGGATTTAAAAAACGTGTAGGCGCAATAACCGACAATATTTTCAGTGAATATTTTTTCCCTCCGCTGCCATAGAACGTTAAATCATCGCCTACTTTTTTATCTAATTTTATTGCAAGAGGTTCCGAAATTGTAATACCGCCTTCTGTGGGGCACTCTTTTTCTATCATATTCATTTCATAGGCAAGTTTTGTATCGATTCCAATAACACTTATTTCTGTATTGTTGACATAGTTAAAATATGTTGTATTCGGTTGTGTTATCTTTACGGAAGACAAAGACTGTCCTATTGTTCTGCTTCCCTGAGGAAATTCATCTTCTTTTATTTTTACACTTCCCCGTCCGTTTATGACCATAATATCAACATCGCCGTAGCTAGATCTGAAAAAGTCCCTGAGTCCATTCTGAGCCGAATGAATACCGGAAATGCAGAATAATGCTGCAAATGCCGCCGCTGCCAGCGATAGAATAATTATGGCTGTACGAAGGGGTTTGCTTATTACATTGCGAAGTACTAATTTTGCTCTGATCATTTTCTCACCACACCTTTATTCTGTTTTCCGGAGCTGTGTACATTTTATCAGTTTCTTTAATTTCATACACATCATAAAATTTATCCGTTGAAGACACTACTGCATTTACTCTGGCCTCACTGGGGCTGTGTTCATCATCACCAAGCTGTCTTAAGACATCTTTTACCGGGCACAGTGATGCCCATTGTACAGCAACGCCCTCAAATATTTGTTTAAGCTGTTCTTTATCATTGGTAATATTTGTGATACACTGAACGGCACCCAGATCTGCTAAATTTTCCATAAGAGTCTGTTTTCCGTCAATGTTGTAAATATCCAGTATCTTATAATTGCTGTAATAATCTACAGCTTTATCCTGAATTTTCTTATATTCTTCCTGATCTTTTTCACTGATCCATTTTTTATTTAAACAGCCGTTTTTATCATAGTTCACTCCGTTTGAGTCAAATGCATGGTTCATTTCATGAGCGATAACATAACCTAGCATACCAAGATTCTTGTATTCTCCATAAGACGGGTTGAATGAAGTATTACTGAGCATTACCGCCGGTATCGTTACAGTATTTACATAAGGATTATACACAGCATTGACAGTAACCGGTGTCATGTCCCATGTATTTCTTTCTGCTTTCTGAGAAAGTTTTTTCTTATCGCTTTGCATTTTGCCGCGCTGGATAGCGATCGAGTTTTCCAGCAGATTTCCGCCGTCCTTAGCCGGTTTGATAGTAAAAGGCGATTCGTAATCGGTGTTGTAGCCCAGAAGGAAAATAATATTGTCAAGCTTACTTAATAGTTTTTTTCTGGAGTCCTCACTTAATCTGTCACTCTTCTGTATAAGCTGACGGCATGACTTTTTGATATCATCCAGCATTTTGCGTGCAGAGGTCATTACTTCATCCGTACAGATTTCTCTGCCGTATAGTATCCCGATTTCTTCTTCCAACTTTTCTGAAACAAGAGTTTTTGCCTTTTTTTCAGCCGACTCGTTCGGGTCATCATTTTGGGTAATTTCTTCCTGATATTTAGGAGGCAGTACCGAACGATATTGGAACACTATACAAAGAAAAGAAAAATCTTTAAGTTCCCTGAGGTTTTCATCCGTAAAGTATTCATTGATCTTTTTTGCCTGAGATTCATCATACAAGACGATCTCATCTGCCTGAAATCCGAATGCTTTCAGGAGTTTATCCGCATCAATGTTACTGAACAGTTCATCAAATTCTTTTTTACTGTAAAGCGAATAATGCTTTTCCGAATCAAACATATATTCCATGCCGAGTGACGCAACCATAAATTCGTTGACCATATGTACAACATTCTTTGCTCTTTGTTTTGCCTCTGCAACATCAACGTTCAGTGCCATAAGAGTTTCCTGCGTCAAGTCACCCATATCTTCCGATCCTCTGTCCGTTTTAGTGAAATTTTCTTTCATATTGCCGCAGGTATTGAAATTTTTTAAATAAAGCTGATTTTCAGAAGTATCATATATGT
>CACZPV010000010.1 GCA_902783065.1 uncultured Ruminococcus sp. | reverse complement strand
GAAGCAAAATGACAGGATATTATCCTGAAGGTAAACTTATTGGCACAGCGGAAAATCTCAGTGCCATGCAGTCTGTTTCTGCACTTACTGACGCCTATCATGAGGGCAGAATACTGGAAGCAAAGGCGATTATCTGTGACTGCGCCCATAACCTTATTGTAGATCTCGGCGGACGGCGAGTCATGAATCACCACGAGGAAGGTGCAATTGGTATAAGAGAAGGTACGGTCAGGGATATTGCAGTAATTTCACGTGTAAATCGGCCTGTATGTTTTGTTATTACCGATTTCCGAAAGAATGATGCGGGAAAAACGATAGCAATTCTATCCAGAAGAATTGCACAGGAAAGGTGTATGGATGAATATGTTCACCGGCTGAATCCCGGCGATGTAATTGACGCAAAGATCACACATCTGGATTCTTTCGGAGCATTTGCAGATATTGGCTGCGGCATTGTTTCATTGATTCCGATTGATTCAATTTCTGTTTCGCGGATTGACCATCCGAGAGAGAGATTTACAGTTGGGATGGATATTAAAGCAGTTGTACGTTCTTTTGAGGGAAACAGGATCAGTCTGACGCATAAAGAATTGCTTGGAACATGGGAAGAAAATGCGGCAAGGTTTTCAATCGGAGAAACTGTGGCGGGAATTATTCGTTCGGTAGAGGATTACGGAGCATTTGTGGAACTTGCGCCAAATCTTGCAGGACTTGCCGAAATGAAGGAAAATATTCATGCCGGCCAGCAGGCGAGTGTTTATATAAAAAACATCATTCCTTCCAGAATGAAAATCAAGCTGATTATCATTGATACCTTTGATTACGAATACAATCCGGTACAACCGGAATATTTCTATACAGGAGATCATCTTGATTATTTCCGTTATTCACCTTCAAACTCCGATAAGCTGATTGAAACAGACTTTGAAGCAGAACAAAATGAAGCAGGTGTGCTGATGAGAAGCTGTTTGTAAAGCTGGTGGGGAAAATGTATGAGAAAAGCGATCTGTGTAATTCTGTCAGCTGTTTTAATATCGTCCTGTGCAGTTTTGTTTTTGACGGCGGGAAAAAGTGGAGAAAAGGATTTTATTAAATATGCAGAATTCAATGTAACCTATCCTGTATTAAAAAAAGCTATGGAAGCCGATATTGAAAGTTATGGAACAGACAAGCATATTTCATGGATAAACCTTCTGGCATATCTGGCAGCAAAATATGGCGGGGATTTCAAACAATACAGCGAAAAAGATTTTGAAGAATTGACACGGAAAATCAATAACGGTGACAGCCTTGAAAAGCTATGTTCAGATATGAAATACTATGATTATTTTAAAGAGGTATACACGGCTGTTCTTGGCGGTATGCTTGGAGAATACAGTGAAAAAGACGAAAGCGGAAAAATGCAAAAAAAATATGGTCTGAAAGCTTATTCTCCGATTGCCTCAGGCTTTTGCTACAGCGAATTTGATGATTTTGGTGTATCCCGCAGTTATGGCTATAAAAGGCGTCATCTTGGGCATGATATGATTTGTACCACAGGAACTCCGATTATCTGTGTGGAAGATGGAATTGTAGAATGTACCGGCTGGAACCAATACGGCGGCTGGCGGATCGGAATACGCAGCAATGATCGAAAGCGTTATTATTATTATGCACATCTGCGGCAGAACAGACCGTATCATATCGATATTGCAGTAGGTAAGAAGGTGAAGGCAGGACAAGTAATCGGTTATGCAGGCAGAACAGGATATAGTACTAAAGAAAATGTCAACAATATAGAAACACCACATTTACATTGGGGAATTGAATTGATTTTTGACGAAAGTCAAAAAGAGTGTGACAATGAGATCTGGATTAATCTGTATGCAATTTCCGTTCTATTGTCAGAGCATAAAGCAAAAACGATCAGAGATGCTGAAACAAAAGAATTTTATTCTGTTTTGTGAAATAAGAATCGTAATTACTGATGAAGTGAATATAAGAAAAAGTCGGTGAATTAAAACTTCATCGACTTTTTATATATCCTGAATACGTTATGATAAAAAAAGAAAAGAACTTCCGGTTTCACCTTAATTCAGGCAGCGAGCGTGATGAGCACGCAGCCGTCCTCACACTATTATTCATATTTAGCTAATTGTAAAAGTCTTAAATTACTTTACCCATGCGGTTTTTGATATCATCTGTTTTACAATTTTTCTCCGCTGTAATTCGTCATTTTCGTAGCTTTTTGCGTCGAAAACGACTT
>CACZPV010000009.1 GCA_902783065.1 uncultured Ruminococcus sp. | reverse complement strand
TCAACAGATATCTTATAACCGTTTCCTGTCAGTCCGGAAACAATATCCGGAAGTTCATATGTGCGGTTCAGTTCCAGATCAGTGCCGGAACCATTGACAGGGACGGAAACTTTAATATCCCTGTAAATACTGCCGATGTCAACAGAAGCGGCATTGACTGTTACGGCAGCCGAGCCGGTTATCATTGCCGCAGCAAGTGCGGCGGAGAGGATTTTTTTAGTCAGGAAAAATTTTTTCATAATATTGACTCCTTCCATATTTTTACTTTTTAGTCGATTGTAAAAGTCTGAAATCCCTTTATTCATGCGGTTTTTGTATCATATGTTTTACAATTTTTCTCCGCTGTAATCCGTCATTTTCGCAGCTTTTGCGTTGGAAACAACTACTTTTGAACTTTCGGGGTGGGGTTTGTGTCGCCGAAGGCGGCACAAACCCTCGCTTTTTTACAATCGTCTATATTTTTACTTTTCATAAATACCGGGTTTCACGGATTCGGGTTATACAGAAATATGTTTTCTTTCTTGTGTGTTTATAGTATAACATATTTCTCGTCAGTTTGCATTATACAATAAATTTATTTTGTCACTCCGCATATTATCGCCAGTATTTACGGTCAAGATTCCGGAATTGTACAGCTTCAAATATATGCGATTTCTGTATTACCTCACTGTTTTCAATATCGGCAATGGTTCTTGCAACTTTTAAAAGCTTGTCATAGGCTCTTGCTGAAAGTCCAAGACGTTCGTACTGATTTTTCATAAAAGAGAGCGCATCGTCTGATAAAGGACACATTTCATTCAGCAGCCCTGCCGTAATACGTGCGTTACAGGTAATATTTGTGCCTTTGAAACGCTCGGTCTGGATCGCTCTTACTCTGTCAACACGCTTTTTGATTGCAGCGGAGCTTTCTCCTTTTTTATATGACGAAAGCTCTGAAAAATCAACGGCAGGAACTTCTACGTGAAGATCAAGTCGATCCAGCAGAGGTCCTGATACTTTTGCCAGATAGCCGGCAACTGCTTTCTCACTGCATGTACATTTTGCTGTGCCGTAGTAGCCGCATGGGCAAGGATTCATTGCTGCAATCAGCATAATTGAACACGGATATGTAAGTGTGGCATTGACACGTGAAATTGTTACTTTACCGTCCTCGATGGGCTGACGAAGAATTTCCATTGCAGTTCTGGTAAATTCAGGCAGTTCGTCAAGAAATAGTACTCCGTTATGGGCAAGAGAAATCTCACCCGGGTGTGGAATAGTGCCGCCGCCGGTCAGTCCTGCCGGAGAAACCGTATGATGGGGACTGCGAAACGGCCGCTCGCTGACAAGAGAACAGTCATGTGTAAGCATTCCGGCTATGGAGTGAATTTTTGATGTTTCAATCATTTCATCAAATGTCATTTCCGGCAAAATTGTAGGTACTCTTTTGGCAAGCATGGACTTACCTGTGCCGGGAGTTCCGATCAGCAGTACGTTATGCCCTCCGGAAGCCGCAATTTCCAGTGCTCTTTTCGCTTCAGACTGCCCTCTTACATCGGAAAAATCTACGTTGTATCCGGAATGAGTTTTTGTAGGATCAGTCGGTTCGGCAGGAGTGATAAGACTGCGTTCGCTTAAATGCTCCAGAAGCTGTGTGACATTTTTGACAGGATAAACATTAATCCCCTGTACTACAGCGCCCTCTCTGGCGTTATCCGCAGGTACGTAAAAGTTTTTGCAGCCTCTTTTTTTTGCCTCAATCGTCATTGGAAGCACACCGCTGACCGGACTGACATCTCCGCTGAGAGAAAGC
This sequence comes from uncultured Ruminococcus sp., assembly GCA_902783065.1. Classification (GTDB taxonomy): domain Bacteria; phylum Bacillota; class Clostridia; order Oscillospirales; family Acutalibacteraceae; genus UBA1213. The sequence goes on along the minus strand of CACZPV010000009.1, from coordinate 1,275 downwards.
TCGCCGATAAATGCAGAATCTCTCAGTTCCCTTCCGATCTGTCCTGAGGCAAGAAGAACAGATATCAGGATCGGCAAATCATACAGAGAGCCTACTTTTCTTACATCAGCAGGAGCCAGATTTACAATAACTCGCTGCATCGGAAAGGACAGACCGCAGTTTCTCATAGCAGACCGAACTCTGTCCCTTGCCTCTTTAATGGAAGCATCGGGCAGTCCTACAATATCAAATGCACTGATCCCTCGTGAAAGATCAGTTTCTACCGTGACATCGAAAGCTTCCATTCCCAAAAGTCCGAAACTTTTAATTTTTACAACCATTTTTCATTTCTCCTGTCGGTGGGAAAGTATTACCTATATTGTATAATAAAACAGAATATTCTGCAATATTCTGAGAAAACTTTTTGATATGGTACATTCCTTTATACGACTATACGACGGAAATTTTTTCGTGATTTTTGACGGATTGTAAAGAATTATTTCAGATTTGTTAACTGCGTACAAAGGATATTGACAAAGTGTTTTTGTAATAGTAAAATGTAGATGTAAACAATAAAGGCTGTTTTGCTTGTCAGCATGGGGCTTACGGGCAAAATAATCATGACTTGCAGGGATTTATTCAGTAATATTTCCCTGAATTTTCGGAGGCAGAATCCAATGTCAAAAAAACAGATCATCAAATTGATTTGTCTGAATCTTGGTATCGCTTTGCTTAATGTGATACTTTTTTCCAGAGGTCTTGTGGGGCTGACGCTCGGCGGTGATGCACTTGTTACGGCTTTTGCCGTGACAGAAATTGTAATGAGCGTGATAGCATTTGGCTACGGAAATTATACGCTTCTGTTCAAAGAACCTGAGGTCAGGCTGCTTAAAGGCGGAGAACTGAACGAAATAAAAGATTATGTGGAGGCACTTGAAGAACGTCGGGATAAAAAGGTTTTTGAGACGGAAATAAATACCGCTGTCGATCAGGTGTATCGTCTGCAGGATAAAGATAAGGCTCTTGACAGTATTCTGCTGCAATATTTCACACCACAGGAAATGACGTATGTCCGTTTTCAGGGCGTTATAGAATCCGTACAGTCGCTTTTTTATACAAATATAAAAAAGATGATTAACAGAATGATTATTTTTGATGATAAGGATTACAACAGAACACTTGAAAAAGTGAATAAGATGAAAAATCTTCCGACGGTGGTTGATCCATATTCTCCGTCCTCTCATGCCAGTACTCAGATGCAGATTTACAATGAACACATCAGTTATGTCAAAGGAC
>CACZPV010000008.1 GCA_902783065.1 uncultured Ruminococcus sp. | reverse complement strand
TTAATTTATTTTTTTATTTACAATTACATATACAAATAACCTTTGATTCACTGGAAAACTACTTCACCTGATTGATTGCAAAACATCGGCTTACAAGGCTGGTTCCGTATGGAATATAATTTCCGGAATCAAATGCTGTTTTTTCATCAAAATGTATAGTTTTATTTTCAATCTCACGATCACTTCTGTATATCAGATATGGCACCGGTTCTCCGGTATTGCAGCACATTTCGCATGGTGTTGACACGGATGATACAACAGCCAGTGTAAAATCCTCTCCGATAGCTTTTAGTGTATTCATTACCTTACCAATGATTTCACTATCCATCTGCTCAATAAATCTTGTTTTACCTGTAAAATCACCTGATTTTCCGTAAACATCACTCATATCTGTATGTATATAAACAAAATCTGTACCATCCGAAAACAAATCAGCTGCTTTTTTTGCCGGGACATCGGTACGGAATATATCCATACCTGAAAGTATACCAAATCCCAGCATTTTCTGATCAGACGACAGCAATGCTGCCTGAATACCGTACTGTTTTCCAAAATTGCATACCGGATATTTATTTCCTTCTCCCCACAGCCATATAGAGTTAATAGGAATCTGATCATGTTCCATCCTTTCGTAATTGATTGGATGATCCTTCAATATTTCGTAGCTTTCTTCCATCAGGTGAATCAGAACAGGTGTAAAATCTCCCTTAGGCAAATAGTTTTTTATTACATTTCCAATAACTGTTTCAGGCTCGGAAAATGTACCTGCCTCCGGCTGACCGTTCTTCCACACAAGAAAAATTCCGTTTCCGTTGCCTGAATCGAAATGAAAAATGTCGCTCCCCATGTGAAAATTCAGATACCCGGCAAGTTTATTTAACTCCTGTTTGGAAATTTCACTGCTCCATCCTGTCATTATTTTATCCTCATACTTTTCTTCATCCGTCAGTGACACGAAGCTGCATTGAAAAACCATATCGCTGTCATCGAACTTAACACCTGCCGCTGTAGCCTCCAATGGTGCTGCTCCTTTAAAATATTTTATCGGATCGTATCCCAATACAGACATATTTGCCCTGATTCCGTCAGGTTTACTGGCAGAATCTGACAATTTTACAATACCAATTTCACTCTTTCTGACAAGTTTATCCATTTCAGGAGTACACGCTGCCGACAAAGGTGTTTTATCATTATGTTCTTCAACCGGTCTGTCAGACATACCATCGCAGACAACCACTGCATATTTCACTGGCATTTCCCCCATTCATTATCTCATAGAACCAAATCTCCGCATTACCTGATCCGTGAAATTCACTTTATGGATTATATAATAAAGTCGTCAACATAAAGCTGACGACCTTTTATTCATATATTTTATAACTAACCTGGATCGTTCAGATGATGCCTTCCTTATTAAAGGAATTTAGCTCTTAGATTCTCACCGCTTTGTTCGCAAAGATAAGCAGGCGGAATATCAAAAACTGTTCTGGCACCCGTTTGTCCTTCGTCTGCCATACGCTTTACAGCTCTTGCATATGCAATCAGCACACTTGTGGTAAATTCGGGATTGGAGTCAAGCTTAAGACTGTATTCAATAATATGTCTGTTCTCCTTATTTACACCTGTTCTTCCTGTTCTGAATACAAAACCGCCATGTGCCATGCCGGCATGATTCTTCAGCAATTCTTCCTCGCTGATAAAATGTACGATTGTTTCGTAATCGGCAAAATAGTTCGGCATTTCTTTTATTTCCTTTTCAACCCTTGCTGCATCTGCACCTTCCTCGAGAACAACAAAACACTCTCTGAGATGCTTGTCACGAGTAGTCAAGTCGGGATTTTCACCGCTTCTTACTGCATCCAGTGCTTTTTCCACCGGAATAGTGTATTGCTTTGCGTTCCTGACGCCCTCAATTCTTCTGACAGCATCAGAATGACCCTGACTCACACCTTTTCCCCAGAAAGTATAATCCTTGCCGTCAGGGAGTATCGCATTAGAATATACTCTGTTAAGGGAGAAAAGACCCGGATCCCAGCCTACAGAAATCATGCCTATCTTACCGCCTTCCTTAGCGGCAGCATCTACATTTGCAAAATGTTCGGGAATCTTTGCATGTGTATCAAAGCTGTCAATTACATTAAACAGTTTTGCATACTTTGGCGTCTGAACAGGAAGATCTGTTGCACTTCCTCCGCATAGAACAAGAACATCAATCTTATCTGTCCACTGTTCAATCTCACCTACATTCACAACCGGAACGTTTTCTGTCAATACCTTTACGGATGACGGATCTCTCCTTGTAAAAACTGCTGCCAATTCCATATCATCTGCAGCAGCAACAGCGATTTCTGTACCTCTGCCAAGATTTCCGTAACCTAAAATTCCTATTCTTGTTTTCATTTTTTCAAACTCCTTTTTTGTTTATTGCTATAGCCGATTGTAAATTTCTGAAATCACTTTATCCATGCGGATTTTGATATCATATGATTTACAATTATTCTCCGCTGTAATCCGTCTTTTTCATAGCTTTTGCGTCAAAAAAGACTTTTTTGACTTTCGGGGCGGGGTTTGTACCGCCTACGGCGGCACAAACCCTCGCCTTTTTAAAATCGGCTATTGTTTATTGCTCAGACGATTGTAAAAATCCAAAAGCTTTTTATTTATGCGGATTTATAGATTAACTACTTTACATTTTTCCGTTTTTTCAAAGCTTTCAAAGTTTATGGCGAGATATCTGCCATTATACAACCGGCTAATTTATTACTGTAACTTATGTTAAAAGTTCACCGTAGCTTTTAATCAACCGATCTGCTGTTGCTTTGATCTCGTCTATATATAATACATTGGAAGGATCATATATTGCTATGGTTTTCATGCCAACGGATTTTGAACTTTTCAGTCCCTCAATAATATCCTCGAACACCATACATTCCTCAGGCTTTACACCAAGTTTCCCGGCTGTATACAGGTAAATATCGGGACTGCTTTTATTCACTCCAACCTCGGAAGTATAACATATGCAATCAAACAACCCACTCATCCCATTATTATCCAAACAAGGTTTGAGTAAATATGGATTATTTGAAGTCGCCATCCCCAACAGCAAACCTTTTTTCTTGAGTGATCTTACATATTCTGCAGCATATTGCTTTGCCCTGACATTATGTGCATATTCAAAATGTGCCATATCCAGCCATATCTGCATAATTTCTTCTACGCTTTCCTTGAGTCCGTATGTTTCTTTTGTATAAGATGCTGCCGTTTCAAAAAACATACTTCGCATCTTATCAGTATATTCATCAGTAACAGGTATTCCTCTTTGTGTCAGAAAATCTTCGTCTACCTTCGACCATACATACATCGAATCCACAAGTGTTCCGTCAAAATCAAAGATTGCAGCTTTGACCTGTTCCATTTCAATACTCCTCTAAAATATAATGCTGCATATTGCGGGCTTTACGTTTTCTTCCGTAATCAACCACAATAATATTATCAGAAATCTCATTATCAAAGCTGGTTGCCCATGTAAATCTTCTTAATTTCTCAATTCGGAACTTTCCGCTTTCGGGATGCATAATTTTGAAATAATATACATAATTATATCCGCCGCGTCCCGATGGCTTCCGTATCATAAAACAAGAAACAATTGCATTTTTCAGAGCATTGACTTTTCCTCTCTTAAGTTTGTTTACTCTGGAGGTGTATTTTCTCATACGAAAAGAATCAATCATTATAATCACAGCCATCACGGAAACCGCATAAGGAAAAAGCGAAAAGAAATTTATCAGCATAAAAATCGAAATGATTGCCATAACCGAAAAATCTACTCCAAACGTAATTCTTGCTCCTTTTAGATTTTCCTTTTCTGCTTTCAGTACATAACGGATTTCTTCTTTACTTAGTCTACTCCAGCTACCGGATTTCGGGCTGTGAGTAGTCAGTCCCAATTCTTTTTTTGAAAAACAGCGGATATCATTTTTAGAAAAATGCACAACAAGCATATTATCACCGCTGTTGGAATACATCAGAGTATTTTTGTAGGCAGGAAGATTGAACACCTTTTTATCATTATTAATACAAAGACGAAAAACGTTGATATAGTAAGAAAATCCATTAACAGTATATTGATATTCTTCATCCCTGCCGAGACATGCTGCATCAGCACATTTCACCTTTCCCCATAATACTTTCCAGCATTTCATATCCAGAGCAAATCCGTATACGATTATACTAAGTAAATAGATACCTCCAATGATTTCCGTCACAATCATATCAATGAAAAATGCACCGAAAGCAAGCAGCGCACAGAGAATAAAGCTGTAGACGATAAAACGACCAATACAGCAGAAATTATTTTTCCGGATTCCTCCGCATAAAAGCAGTTTCTCCATTATGGTCATATTTCTCCATCTGATATCAGTTTTTTCACTGTTCTTCATTGCTTACCGGTACCCCCTTTCATAATATGGAAAGTCGACTGTAAAAGTCTGAAATCCTTTACCCATGGTGTGTAATTTTAAATATACTGATCGAAAAATTGACAACCAGTATATATTTAGATTTTACCACAAAAAGTATAATTTGTCCATAAAAATTTGTTGATTTATCTAAACAGAAACAAATTTTTTAATAAACAGCATCTTTTCTACATCTTTACTATCAAAAAATAGTACCTGTAACATGTTTTTTACAGTAAACGACAAAAAGATT
>CACZPV010000007.1 GCA_902783065.1 uncultured Ruminococcus sp. | reverse complement strand
TGCAAGTATTTATGGAATTTTATTCAAAAATTATCACAGTTGTAATTGAAATCCACCAAATCAGAGGGGGGACTGAATAGTTACGAAAAAATAAAGGAAGATTTCATATGGATGATAGAATTATTATCAAAGATCTTGAAGTATTTGCTAATCATGGCATTTATGCAGAAGAAAACAAACTTGGGCAGAAATTTCTTATCAGTGCCGAATTATATACAGATTTCTCCAAAGTAGTTGAAAAAGATGACATTTCGATTTCAACCGATTATGGAGCACTATGCAGAATAATCAGTGATACATTAAAAAACAACACGTTTAATCTTATTGAAACAGCAGCATATAAAACAGCGGAAACGCTGCTTGATGAATTTCCGTTTATAAACGGTTTGAAATTTGAACTGAAAAAGCCATGGGCACCAATAGGACTTTCGGTGAATTATACATCAGTGTGTATCGAAAAAAAATGGCATAACGCATATGTCGCTTTGGGATCCAATCTGGGCGATAAGAAAACTTATATTGAAGAATCAATTCAAAAAATGAATAATCTGAAGGGATGCCGTGTCGAAAAGGTGTCAGATTTCATCGTGACAAAACCGTACGGTAATGTAGGACAGGATGATTTTCTGAACGGAATATTGTTGTTGAAAACATATCTTGATCCGTTTACGCTGCTCAACAAGCTGCATGAAATAGAAAATCAGGCAGACAGAAAGAGAACTATTCGCTGGGGTCCAAGAACACTGGATCTGGATATTATTCTGTACGATAACGAAATAATTGATTGTGAGGAACTGACGATTCCGCATTATGATATGCAAAACAGAAAATTTGTCCTTGAACCGTTGGCGCAGATTGCACCATATGTCCGGCATCCTGTTTTTAAGAAAACAGCCTCACAGCTTCTGAGAGAACTGTAAGGAGATGACATGATTTATGTTATTGCAGCCGTAAGTAAAAACGGCATAATCGGAAAAAACGGAAAAATTCCCTGGAATATTCCTGCTGATCTTGCCTATTTTAAAAAGCTGACAATGGGATGTACCGTTGTAATGGGAAGAAAAACGTATGAAAGTATAGGGCATCCGCTACCAAGACGATTGAATATTGTCATATCCTCATCAAAGGTATATGCTGCCAAAAATTGTATTACTGTAAAAGAATTTGGAGAGGCTCTTGACCTTTCACATAACACAGATGTTTTTATTTGCGGAGGATACAGCGTGTATAAAGAAGCATTGCCATATGCCGATAAACTTTATATTACGGAAGTAGACGAGAGCTTCGAGGGAGATACATTTTTTCCTAAATTTGATCAGTCGCAGTATCAGCGAACGGTTATTCGTGAAATGAAAGATCAATATAATTACAGATTTGTTGTTTATGACAGAATCGTATGAAACATATTTTACCAACAAAAAATCGTAATATAAAACAAATTACTGCTAATACTAAAAACACAGTCGTAAGTCAGAAGAACTGCGATATAAAAGTGAAAGGAGTATGTGCCGTTCTGTGGTGCATTTCCGGATCTTCACGCAGAACGGATGCCTCGGCTGTAAAATGAATCCATGTTCAGATGTTTGCCTGTATGTTTGGTTGAACAAACAAGATTATTGTATAATCACAATATGTTATCTGTCTGACTACGGCGGACAGATAAATCTCCGAAATCCAAAAATGATAAAAGGAGATAATTGCAAAAATCAACAGTTTTAACACCTTCCGCAGACGGTCGGACTACTCAATAAAACTTTAAAAGTTCTGAAATGCTGAAAAATTGAAAAGACCAACAACAATAATCGCATAATAAAGGACTTGTGAATTTACAATTGTCTGAACGAAAAATTTGTAAAGGAGAAACGATTATGTCTAACAATTCTAACTCTATTAATGTGCCCGAAGCAAGACAGGCTATGGAGCAGTTTAAGATGGAATGTGCCAATGAAGTCGGAGTTAACCTCAAACAGGGCTATAACGGCGACCTTACTTCACGTCAGGCTGGTTCTGTAGGCGGTCAGATGGTTAAAAAAATGATCGAGGCATATGAAAGAAGTATGTAATTAAGCCGGTCAATCTGCTTTAATTTATCAACTATAAAAACACCTTTTCCGAAAGATAATTCTGACGGAAAAGGTGTTTTTGACTATTGACAAATTGTTTATTTTTTTCTTTTTACAAAATGTCCGATAATTATTGCAATAATCAGTGCAAACATATTAGCAATAACAATACTTGCTCCTGTCGGTGCAGAATAAAAGTATGATGCTGTCAACCCTATCACAAAACAAATAACTGAAACAGATGCAGAAGTTATTATCACTGTTTTGAAACGACTGCAAATACGCATGGAGATTACCGCAGGAAAGATGATCAGACTTGAAATAAGCATAGAACCCATCATTTTCATTCCCACAACAATTGTCAATGCCGTCAGCAGGGCGATGATCATATTGTATATACTTGCCTTTGTTCCTGTTGCACGGGCAAAGTTTTCATCAAATGTAACAGCAAAAATTTTATTGTAGAAAAATACAAACATCACAAGTATCACTACAGACAGAACCGAGCAAAAAATAACATCCGCTTGATCCATAGCAATAATACTTCCAAATAAATAACTGTTTATATCCGTATTCAGTCCTGTTACAGATGCAGCTGCGATGCCCACTGCAAGAGCACTTGTAGAAATCAATGCAATAGCCGCATCACCTTTGACCTTACTGTTTTCGCTTAATCTCAATAAAAAGAATGCAGCAATAATTACAACCGGAATTGCTATCTGCAGCGGAGCTGCAGCTCCGAGAGCAGATGCAACAGCCAATGCACCGAATCCGACATGGGAAAGTCCGT
>CACZPV010000006.1 GCA_902783065.1 uncultured Ruminococcus sp. | reverse complement strand
TTCATTAATATCACGAATCACTGAATCAACATAATACAGCCTACCGTAATCATTCCCAACACCTCCATCGACATCATTTACATTCCACTTTATATCTTTTACACTTTCAAGTCCTTTTTTGTACTCCAAAAGAACAGTAATATCCTTTTTTGCCTGTTCAGTACGGATTTGCTTTTCATCCAGGCTGCTTTCCTGAGGCTTGGAGTTTTCTTTTTGTGCTGACGATTCCGCTTGACTTACCTGTTCTGCAGAAGCTTCCTCCGAATCTTCAGAGATTGTCACGGAATTTTCCGCTGTCTTTTCTTCGCTGACCTGATTACATCCTGCCGCACAAAATGTCAGCATCACTGCCCCGGTCAGAACAACCGCTGTAAAACAACTTTTTACTTTCATAGCTTAACTCTCCTGTCTTTTTTAATTTTGGAGCAAAATACTTGATGCCCCATCTAATTATTCAGAACCGCAAACAACATAAAAGGTTCAAAAAATTTTAAAAAAATTATGCGGTATTTTTTACTCAAAACACCGCATAATTTCCTTAATTAAAATTTGTCAGCCTATATATCTGCTAATAATATCAAAATGTCCGTATGGCTCACATGTTTCAATATTCTCGTCTTTTTGTATTTCTGTAAGAAGTTTACGGAGCATTTCCTTATCGGCTGTACCCTTATACTCACTGTCCTTTATCAAAAGTCCAAACGCTGCAAGCAATGTAATTACAGGCATATTTTTTCCGTCTGACTTTTTCAGATCGTCAATACCTATAGTATGTGTCATCACACTGTCAACACCTTCCGGTGTTTTATAATGAATTTCTATAAAGGCAAATTCATCTTTATTATCCTCGCTTTTCGTTGTCACGTAACGCGAGGAATATGTTTTTTCTGCCGTTCCTTTCTTCCACTCGATCAGTGCAGCAACATTATGCTCAGAACCAATTCCATCCACAGCTTTTTCGGTATCGTTAAATTCTTTCTGTGTAAGTACTCTTGCATCGTAGCCTATCAAACGATATTTTTTGACATAGCAGGGATTCAACTCTACCGAAATCTTTACATCCTTTGCAACTGTCACAAGGCTGGATACTAACTTTTCCCAGAGATTATCAAGTATATCAGCCGGATTTGTGATAAAAGTATAATTACCGTTACCATTTCTTGCAAGTGCTTCCATCTTATTATCCTTAAAATTCTGTCTGCCGTATCCGACAATTGACAAATATATTCCTGTTTCCCGCTTTTTATAAATAAATTCAGAAAGTCCGCCTTCACTGGTTATTCCGAAATTAAAATCACCGTCTGTAAATATGAAAACACGGTTATTGGCTTCCTCATCATAATTATCTGTGAGATATTGATAGGCATTTTCCAGTCCCTCGCTGCCTCTCGTGCAGCCTCCGATTCCATCAATAGACATAATCGCCTTGACATAATCGCTCATATCACCGCATTTCATCTTTTTAACAACCGTCGTGGTATTGTCCGAATACGCAATCACGGACATATAATCGCCTTTACGCAGCTTACTCATCACAGCAGCAAGCGACATCTGCACCAGTACCCACTCATTCTCCATACTTCCGGATACATCCACCAGAAAAGCAAGATTTTGTTTCACCTTTTTAGAAGCTTTTTTTCCTTTCAATCCTATCATCAGAAGCTCGCTTTCCTCATTCCACGGACAGCTTCCTGTTTCCGCACTGACTGAAAACAAATCATCGTTTTTTGGTGATTTCAAACGAAAAGCATAGGAATTTATAATCTCCTCTATCCTGACAAAATCGGGATCGATCAACTGATTCTGACTAACCTTATCTCTGATATAGGACCATGAAGCAGTATTGACATTTGCTGAGAAAATCATCTGTGGTCTGTCGAGGGGACCTTCTTCCTCTATTTCCGGAGCATGATGTGTTTCAGCCGTATTAAACGAATCCTCCGGCTCGGACTGAACTTCCAATGACGGCATGGGCGCCGGAATCATCATCTGAGCCGAATCACCGACAGGTTCAGCTGCACAACAGCCCTCATCCATATATGCCATGCGCTGCATCGGCATGCCGCCCTTTCTTCCGGCACCTCCGAGCATATTAGCGACGGCTCCTCTCAAACCGGCTAACGGTTCAGGGGCGTACACTCTTTTCCTCCAGAAACACCAGTCATTTTTGTAATATGCTTTTTCATTAACCACAATATCTGCGCCGAAACAACAATCGGAGAGTTTTTTTGCCTGCTTTTCGCTGTATCCCAGTTTCAGATAAAAACGATACATTTCATCATATTGTTTCTGATTCATTTCGATATAATACTCAGATTTTTCTTTTTTAGACATATCGGTACCTCCTCAATTTCACGGTTTCACGCTCAACACAGCCTTATTCAATAAAATTATAATATGTTCCATCAACATTTTCAAGCATAATTTACTTTATTTTTTGTCAAACACAAAAAATAATTGTGTATTTTTCCAAATGAACATTTTGTTTTTACAGAAAACAGTTAAAACTCAGATTTCTCACTTGTAACAACATTATTCAATTAACGGCTTTATATTTGCTTATACTAGTACCTGAATAAACCGATACGTTTCTGAATATAAGTAAAAAAGGGGATGAGTCAGACTCATCCCCCCGCTTCAGATTTTAATTAAATTAAGGATATTCACACAGGCATAATCCAAGAAGTCAGAACTTTCACAGAATAAAAACAAGTGAACCCTTACCCTTAATTCTGAATTGATTGATATAATTCATATAATGTTTAAAGAAGTCATTTTCAAAATAAATGCAGGAAGTAAATTTCAATCGTTATCAGCAAAATTAAAAAAAATCATAAGCAGCTGCCCGTTTATTTGCCGTTCCTCAGTTCATCAAGGCATGACTCGCAGATATTGTTACTCTTATAGCTGATAATGTTATCCGCAGAGCCACAGAAAATACACGCCGGACGATACTTCTTGATAATAACGGAATCATCATCAACGAAGAATTCTACCGAGTCGACACCATTAACAATGTTGAGTGATTTTCTGATGTCTGAAGGAAGCACCAGTCTTCCGAGCTTGTCA
>CACZPV010000005.1 GCA_902783065.1 uncultured Ruminococcus sp. | reverse complement strand
GGGTGTTAAAAACGGCAGTATCAGTCCTGTATTCTGTGGTGATGCTCTGTTGACATATGGTGTGGAACAGTTGCTTAATGGATTGATCTGGCTTGCTTCGAATGCAGAAGACAAATCTGCGGAACTGGCTGTTGATTTGGACGGTGAACCTGTTGAACTAAGTGTTAACGAAGACGGTGCGGCAGCAGCAGTCGTTTTTAAAACAGTTGCTGATCCGTTTGTAGGCAAGCTTTCTTATTTTAAGGTTATTTCGGGCAAAGTAGGACCTGACACTCAGCTTATAAATATGAGAACCGGTTCGACAGAAAAGGTATCTAAGGTAATGACAGCAAGGGGCAAAAAACTTGAAGATGCCTCTTATATTGGTGCAGGAGATATCGGTGCGGCAGCTAAGCTTTCCGCAAATACGGGAGATACACTTTGCTCTCCTGTCAGAAAGGTTATTCTTGACGGTGTTGATTATCCGCAGCCATCTCTGTCAATGGCAGTTGCGCCAAAGACAAAGGGAGAAGAAGACAAGGTTGCACAGGGTATTATGAAGCTTAGTGAAGAAGATCCGACCATTAAGTTTGAAAATAACCACGAAACACATCAGATGATCATAAGTGGTATGGGTGAACAGCACCTTGATGTAATTGTGTCAAAACTGAAATCAAAATTCGGAGTAGATGTTTTGTTATCAAAGCCGAAAGTAGCTTACAGAGAAACTATTCGTAAGAGTGTTAAGGTACAGGGCAGATATAAAAAACAGACAGGCGGTCACGGTCAGTTTGGTGATGTATGGATTGAGTTTGAACCGTGTGACAGCGAAGGAATGGAATTTGCTGAAAGAGTTGTTGGCGGCGCTGTACCGAAAGGATTTTTCCCGGCAGTTGAAAAGGGACTGCGTGACAGTATTTCCAAAGGACCACTTGCCGGATATCCGGTTGTAGGATTGAAAGCAACGCTGTATGATGGTTCATATCATCCTGTAGATTCTTCTGAAATGTCATTCAAGACAGCTGCGTCCATTGCTTATAAGGATGGTATGCCGAAGGCGGATCCTGTATTGCTTGAACCGGTAGGTAATCTCAAAGCTGTGGTACCGGGTGATAACATGGGTGATGTTATGGGCGAAATCACCAAGCGCAGAGGACGTGTACTTGGTATGAACCAGGCAGATGATAATATGCAGGAGATCGAAGCTGAAGTACCGCAGGCAGAAATGAGTGACTTTGCTACCTTTATCCGTCAGTGTACACAGGGCAGAGGATACTTTACTTTCCGCTTTGAAAGATATGAAGAAGCTCCCCGAAATATTGCTGATAAGGTGATAAGCGAAGCCGCACAGGCATAATGCTGCTGCTAATTTAATACCGCAGTCATATTGGCTGGTTTTATCAGTTGTCTGCAATTGTTGATTAAATGTATAGTCTGAACTGAAAAATAATGAGCCGCGGGTGGTGGTGTGCCGCGCGGAATCTGAAAGTTTTTTAATAATTGCATTATATAATAAATCACCTCTGCGGAAACGTACATCCGCAGAGGTGATTTAATACTGATGCCTGATAAAAAACAGACAGCCATTGCAAAAAATATCTATGCAAATCCAAGCCTGCTTTCTATAAGGAATCAGTAATATTTGTAAAAATCAAAACCACCCGTTGAACGGGTGGTTTTGATTTAAAACGACATATATTTTTATCCAAAGAAGTTATCCCAAGCGCAGCGAAAGATTTTTGAAAAAAATTCCTCATCACCACATTCCTCTGAATGACAATGGTTAATTATTTATGACGTTTGCTATTATATTACAAGATCATATTGCAGCTGCAATACCTGCTCCTGCTGCTAAAACAATTCCAATGATTATCCTGAGTATGGGCTTTTCTTTAAACACTTTTACACACCGCAGCAATAATTCCGACAGAATCCCGAGAATAAAAAACCATACCGGAAGCAGCTTGGTAAATCCATTATCTCCCGCAAAGATCATACACAAATATAACGAGATTATAAGTATGGTCAGAGCTGCCGATGCAGCGGACAGTAATTCAGATTTTGTGATTTTCATATTTTTGTTACCTCCACAATATATTCGGCTATCTTGTCCTGAACTCTATATGCATCTAAAATATTGTTATGAGAAACATTATTCAGTTTATAAAAATCACATCCGTTCGGATATGCAGTTTTTAATTTCTCAGAACTGAAGTATGGAATGATTTCATCGGTTGTTGATGCGTAGACAAGAGGTTTAACTTCTATTTTTTCTGCAAACCTGATCGATTCCATTTTGTATGCAACCAATTCACGCAATGGTCCGTAAAAGATATTAAGTCTGCTGTTGTTCAAGTCAATACCGTCTGCATACGGCGCAAGAAAAACTGCTCCGTCTGTGTGACGTTCGGAAGCAACATAGTGTGCGGTTCCTGTTCCAATACTGAATCCAAATATAATTATTTTGTTCGGATGATATTTTTCGGTCATATAATCATAAGCTGATAGTCCAAAAGATTTCAGATTATTTTCGGTAGGGAACCCATCAGTGCTGCCATATCCGGGCATATCAAACATTACAAAATGGCACCCGCTAAACATTCTTTGTAACTATTCAGTCCCCCTGAGTTTTTCAAGAAATAATACCGATTTTTTTGTATAAACATTCATTTTCTTCAGTTTAATGCAACG
>CACZPV010000004.1 GCA_902783065.1 uncultured Ruminococcus sp. | reverse complement strand
CATGCTCACGGGAGCTGCCCTGACCGTAGTTAACGCCGCCGACAATAATGCTTGCTCCGAGTTTTTTTGCTCTTTCTGGGAAATCCTTGTCGCAAACTGTGAAGCAATGTTGTGAAATAGCCGGAATATTTGAACGAAGCGGGAGAATCTTTGCACCAGCAGGCATAATATGGTCGGTTGTAATATTGTCGCCGACTTTTAAAGAGCAGGGAACATCAATGTTTTCAGCGAGGGGAGCAGTAGCCGGATATGGTTTAATGTTCGGACCTCTGAGGATTTCTACGCTGTCCATTTCTTCTTCCGGAGCCGGGGCAATTACCATATTGTCGTTAAATTCGAATTTTTCCGGAAGCGGAATATCCACTGCATCACCAAGAGATCTCGGGTCGGTAAATACACCAGTAATTGCAGAAGCAGCTGCTGTTTCAGGGCTTACAAGGTAAATCTGACCGTCACGGGTACCGCTTCGTCCTTCGAAGTTACGGTTGAAGGTTCTCAGGGAAATGCCTTTGCTGTTAGGTGACTGACCCATACCGATACAGGGACCGCAGGCACATTCAAGTATTCTCGCACCGGCTTCGATAATATCAGCAAGTGCGCCGTTTCTTGCAAGCATATTGTAAACTTGCTTAGATCCGGGAGCGATTGCCAGACTGACATTAGGAGCAACTGTTTTTCCTTTGAGGATTGCAGCTACTCTCATGAGATCAAGATAAGAGGAATTGGTGCATGATCCTATACAAACCTGATCTACCTGCTGCGGACCGATTTCTTCGATTGTTTTGATATTATCGGGGCTGTGGGGACATGCAGCAGCGGGAACAAGGCTAGAAAGGTCGATATCGATAACCTCGTCATAAACTGCATCGGCATCAGCGGAAAGTTCAGTCCAGTCATCTTCACGTCCCTGTGCCTTCATAAATTCTCTTGTGATTTCATCAGACGGGAAAATAGAAGTAGTTGCACCGAGTTCCGCTCCCATGTTTGTAATTGTAGCCCTTTCCGGAACGGTAAGTGTTTTTACGCCTTCACCGCCGTATTCCACGATTTTTCCGACACCGCCCTTGACTGACATGATCCGGAGTACTTCGAGAATAATATCTTTTGCAGAAACCCATGGCTGTAATTTTCCTGTAAGGTTAATTCTTACCATTTCAGGCATGGAAATATAATAAGCGCCTCCGCCCATTGCTACAGCAACATCAAGACCGCCCGCACCGATTGCAAGCATACCTATACCGCCGCCGGTAGGTGTATGGCTGTCCGAGCCGATAAGGGTTTTTCCCGGTTTGCCGAATCTTTCGAGATGAACCTGATGGCATATGCCGTTTCCGGGTCGGGAAAAATAGATGCCGTGTTTTTTACATACAGATTGGATAAAACGGTGGTCATCAGCATTTTCAAAACCAGTTTGTAATGTATTGTGATCAATATAAGCCACGCTTTTTTCTGTTTTTACTCTTGGTACGCCGATAGCCTCAAATTCGAGATAAGCCATTGTACCTGTTGCGTCCTGTGTAAGCGTCTGGTCAATTTTCATTCCCACCTCGCTGCCTGCGGTCATTTCGCCGCTGAGCAAGTGAGCTTTAATGATTTTCTGAGCAATAGTGTAACCCATTGATCCTTTCCCCCTTAAAATATTAAAAATTCTTTTCAGCCGACTGCAAAACCTGAAAATTTCAGGTACTGTTATTTATCATCAGCTAAAAACTTATAAATAAACTTATAAGTGTGCATATATATTATCCTTCAAATTGCATAATTTGTCAATGTTTTTATGCAGCTGAGAAGATGATTTAATGAAAAAATTTACAAAATTCGAAAAAAATGTGCCATAAAGAGGAATTTTATAAAATATTCAATCTTCCGTCTTGCATTTTTTTATTGTTTGGTATAAGATTGAAATAGTAATAAAAATGATGTTAGAAACGGAGTTGATGATGGTGTTTAAACACAGAAAAATGATTATCAGGATTACTGCAATTGTGCTTTGTATCCTGATCGTACTCAGCGTATTTTCTATTTTAATTGCATCGGTAAATTTTTAATCAGAAAGAGGCTTCGGATATGAATTTATTGTCACTTATCAACGAAAGAATGACTGATTTTTCAAAAGGGCAAAAACTGATTGCCAATTTTATTACTGAGCATTATGATAAAGCGGCTTTTATGACTGCATCCAGACTTGGCAGTACAGTCGGAGTCAGTGAATCAACCGTAGTGCGTTTTGCAACGGAGCTTGGTTATGACGGATATCCGAAAATGCAAAAGGCTATGCAGGAAATGATACGTGATAAACTGACTTCGATACAGCGTATTGAGGTTACTAAAAACCGTTTTGGCAACTAAAATGTATTGTCCAGTGTGCTGAATCAGGACATTGAAAAAATCAGAAAAACGATGGATGAAACCTCTAACGAAGATTTTATAAATTCTGTAAAAGCAATATCAAAAGCAAGAACAATTTATATTTTTGCTGTAAGGAGTTCGGCAGCACTGGCGTCGTTTCTCGGATATTATTATTCCCTGATTTTTAAGAATGTTAAGGTGATAAGTAACTATGGTGAAACTGAAATATACGAACAGCTTTTCCGTATTTCCGAAGAAGATGTCATAATAGGTATAAGCTTTCCAAGATACTCCAACGCAGCTGTAAAGGCAATGTCATTTGCACAAAGGAGAGGTGCAAAGGTTATAGCCTTGACAGACAGTACTGCCAGCCCTTTATGTGAACTTTCTGATTATGTATTAATAACAAAAAGTGATATGGCATCCATTGTAGATTCTTTAGTGGCACCTTTGAGCATGATCAATGCTTTGATTGTTGCAACGGTTATTGAACTTGACGGAGAGGTGGAAGAAACCTTTTCAAAACTTGAATCGATCTGGCAGGAATATGACGTATACAGAAATAACAGAGAGGATGAATCTGTTGAATAATAATGGGACAATCATTATTGGTGCCGGCGCAGCAGGTCTTATGGCGGGGATTTTTTCCTCAGCCAGCGGCAAACCGATATTGATCATTGAAAAAAATAAAAAAGTCGGCAGAAAATTGTATATTACCGGTAAAGGAAGATGCAATGTCTGCAATAACTGTGATGAAAGAACAGTGATTGCCAATACGCCTACTAACGGGAGATTTTTATACAGTGCGCTTAGTCGTTTTTCTCCGGCGGATACGATTGACTTTTTTGAAAAACACGGCTGTCCGTTAAAAACGGAAAGAGGCAGCCGTGTTTTTCCTGTGTCAGACAGAGCAGCTGATATCGTTGATACGCTTATAAAAGCTGTAAAAAAATCCGGCTGTGAGTTAATGACAAATACAGTAAAAGATATTTATATTACTGAAAATCGCATCAGTGGTGTTGAATTATCGGATGGAAGAGTGCTTAAATGTGACAAACTGATTATTGCAACAGGTGGAAAGTCGTATCCCTTGACAGGGTCTACGGGTGACGGCTATCGTTTTGCTGAAAAAGCCGGTCATACTATTATGCCGCTTCGTCCGTCTTTGGTTCCGGTAGAAACAGCAGAGCATTTTGATTATGATGCGGAAGGACTTCTTTTAAAGAATATAGCGATTAAAGTAATTGACACTGCAAAAAAGAATAAATGCATCTATAATGATTTCGGAGAATTGGAATTAAGACGTTACGGTCTTTCCGGAGCGGTTATCAGGAGTGCATCGGCTCATATGAGGAATATGGAAAGCGGAAGATACAAAATAGAGATTGATTTAAAACCGGCATTAAGTACTGAAACTCTGGATGCGCGGCTTTTGAGAGAAATAATCAATGCACATACAGGAATTTATACCGATATACTTTCTGCGTTGATGCCGAAAGCTTTGATTGAGGATTTTACCAGGATCAGTGGTATTCCATCTGATAAACGATGCAGTGAGATCACTAAAATGGAACGGAAGGTAATCATTGATACACTCAAAAAAATGACAAGGACGGTAACCGGATTCCGTCCTATTGAGGAGGCAATTGTTACTTCCGGCGGTGTAAGCGTAAGGGAGATTGATCCTAAAACGATGCAGTCAAAACTTGTGAGTGGTCTGTATTTTGCGGGTGAAGTAATTGATGTAGACTGTTATACGGGCGGTTTCAATTTACAAACTGCGTTTTCTACCGGAGTATTGGCGGCAATATCCTAAGCCTGAATCTGTCAGTTCAGCTTCACGGATTCAGGTCTGTTCAAACAAACGCTTAATGATTTCTAAAATCAGATAAAGAAATAATAGCCGATTGTAAAAAGGCGGCGGCACAAACCCCGCCCCAAAAGTAGTTGTTTCCAACGAAAAAGCTACGGAAATGACGGATTACAGCGGAAAAAATGTAAAACAAATGATATCAGAAACCGCATGAACAATGAGATTTCAGACTTTTGCAATCGAATAAAAGAGAAGAATAGCCAATTGTAAAATGGCGGACACCTCGCAAAACCAGAAAAGCTTTGAAAAGCGGAGAAAATTGTAAAAGTGTAAACACCAAAATCCGCATAAATAGATGATTTTTGACTTTTACAATCAGCTAAAAAGAGAATAATATAAGGAGAATGAGTAGCAATGGGGTTTCAGGATGATTGGATGATGCGGCAGATAGAGATGATGACAAAATTTGTTGCCAATGTTGTATTCGGAAAAAAAGAATCCAGAGTAGAATATCAGATTGTTGGCAATACTGAAGACAGTGGCACTTTAACACCGATTGATCTGCTTCATCTGGAATTAATGACAATGATCAAAGAGGGCAGATACGGTGAAGCAGAAGATATGCTGTTTGAAAATATGCAATATTCTGATAAATACATTGAGTTGTCGTCAGACTTTTATCAAAGACTTAATACGCTTGATGATAAGCAGCTGGAAGCCGGTGGATTTTCAAGAGATGAAATCTATGACGGATATATTGAAATTATGTCACTTTTAGGTGTGCCGATTGATGTGTTTGGTCAGGCAGACAGAAGTGAATATTAAGGAAGCATTGAATAAATATCATTTTGAGGTTTGCAAGAAACCGGAAGCGGCTCTGCAATATCACAAAGAGATAGTAAAAAAGCTCTGTCCGGTCTTGTAATCGGCTTAAAATCATCATAGTATATGGTATGACTGCATATAATATAGTAGGAGCGGAAGTGTTTTTTTCAGGCGATTCCGCAGCTTAACGGAGGTGTTGTCATGCTTTTGTTTTTAACGGGGTTGATAACTGGAGCTGTTGTCGGTGTTATATGCATGGCACTGTTTACAGCAGCATCAGATTCTGACCGTGATGCAAAACGTTTTTTTGGCGGTACGCACAGTACGGCAGACAAATAATCAAAATCAGACGGATCCGAAATTGCAGTAGGATTCGTCTGATTTTT
>CACZPV010000003.1 GCA_902783065.1 uncultured Ruminococcus sp. | reverse complement strand
TTTTACAGTTGTCAGTAAAATACTGAATAATTCAGGTTTCAGACTAATGACGAAACATCGGCGGTCTCCTGTGAGGACTAACTCCGCACAGCTGCACTGATTAACGAATTAATCAGTTATCACCGGGATCATACCTATAATCAGTCTTTATAGTTTTCATCATATGTCTGACCGTTTTTAACAACAAATCCGCCGGATCTTGGCAACTGATTTCTTGCGTTTTTACCACCATCGTTGAATACAACCATAGCACCTTCGGTTTCCATAAAGTGGCTGTCCACCTTGTAGCTGTAAAGACCCTCTCCTTCTTCTGTCATATCTTCACCCGGCCAATCAGCATTCTTATCAGCATTGGACAGATAAACATAGGCTTTTACTGTATCATCCCAATCATCCGGCTTCTGGAACTTGATAATGGTTTCGCCGTTATTATCTTCAGACTTACTTTCTTCTTTTGATTCTTCTTTGCTTTCCTCCTTGGATTCTTCCTCAGAGGATTCCTCATCCTCAGAAGACTCTTCTTCAGAGGATTCCTCTTCCTCAGAAGATTCTTCTTCAGAGGATTCCTCTTCTTCCGATGATTCTTCCTCAGATGATTCCTCCTCTGACGATTCATCGCCGGAATCAGCACTTGTTTCATCAGCAGAAGATGATTCTTCAGTTGACGCAGTGGTACCGTTAAGATGCCTTACGGAAGCGGCACAACCCGTCATCATCGCTGTAGTTGACGCAGCAATCGCCAAAGTCAGCAGTATAGTTAAAATCTTTTTTCTGTTCATGATAATTGACCTCCGTTAATTTAAGAAATAATAAGCCGAGCGAAAATATCCGGATATTACTCTAAAACGAATATAGGTATCTCCTTAGCTGTTCAGGCATCAAAAAAAATCGAACAGATGCCGGACTAAAATATAAGACAGCAGTTTACAGAAACACACTATTACTGAATTTAAGGCCTGGACGTTATTGTTTTAAGTAATAGGTCACAAATCAGTGACTTATGTTATCAGATATTATACGATCGTCTGTAAAAATATAGTTATATACTAATTATACACTTTATCAGGAATTTTTCAATATATTTTTTTAAATTAATTTAAATTTACTAAATAGTTTTTTTAGTTATCAAAATAGAAAATGAAACCCGAAAATTATATTGACAAAACTTTAACAATGAGTTAAAATATACCCGAAAAAGGAAAAGGAATAGAAATGGACAGTACTATACAGCTGTGTTTTTACAGCTGTATAGTATTGTCACAACCGGATAGAGGGAAATGTTATGCAATACAAAATCATTGCGCTGGATCTGGACGGAACGCTGACAAATTCCGAAAAGGTCATTACAGAAAAAACAAAGAAGCGTCTGATGGAATTTCAGAAAAACGGCGGTAAAGTTATTCTTGCATCCGGACGGCCTACAATGGGGATTGTGCCCCATGCCGAAAGCCTTTGTCTGAAAGAATACGGAGGTTATATTTTAGCGTTTAACGGCGGATGTGTTATAGACTGTCAATCGGGAGATATTATGTTCCAGCAAAAACTGCCGCTGCATGTTATTCCGGAAATTTGTGATATCATACGTGATTATCCCGTCGGTATCAATACATATGAAGGTACTGATATTCTTGTAGGAAATCATATGAACCAATATACCGAGTTAGAAGCAAAAATTAATGGTATGGGAATCAAGTATACTGATGATTTTGCCGGATATGTCAATTTTGATATCAATAAATGCCTGATTCATGGTGATCCCGATGTAATCTTGCAGCTTGAAAAAATCCTGTATGACAAATACAAGGATATACTGGGAATTTTTAAATCGGAGGCTTTCTTCCTTGAGGTTGTTCCGAAAGGCGTTGATAAAGCAATGTCTATAGACAGACTTCTGAAAATGACCGGTTTAAAAACAGAAGAATGTATTGCCTGCGGTGACGGATTCAATGATATTTCCATGATACGTTATGCAGGTCTTGGCGTAGCAATGTCCAATGCAAAACAGCCTGTAAAGGATGCCGCTGATTATATTACACGCTCCAACGATGAGGATGGAATTGCTTACCTTTTAAAAAAGATTCTGAAAATTCCTTCAAAGACACCTTGCTATGTTTAATTTTATCACCAGTCAAACATACGGTGAACAGAGATTTGTCAACAATGAACAAAGGCGGAGAACAATTGTTTTACGATGTTCCTCTGTCTTTGTTTATTTTGTACCTGAATTAGTGAGATTTGATTACAAATTCCGCTGAATATACAGTAATGATGCGTTATTTTATACATTGTCACTAATTCAGGTGCTCACCCGCAAGGTGCAGCTTTTCTGCTCATCCCTCTGTCCCGTTCCCCAAGGGAAGGGGGAGAATTTAAGTAACAGCGGCATGAGTGCTGTGCACGCATGCCGCCTGAACACATTAAAATCAGGTAACGTTAAAAGTGTAGTTATAATGCTAAGATTTATTCAGACAATATGCAATCCGGGTCAGGAATATCAAATCTGCCGGTTTTGGCATAGGCAACACATTTTGATCCTCCCCGGCACAATGAAGCATAGGAACAAGCCATACACCCCTGCGGAATACCTATCGCCCGCAGTTTTTTCATAACAGAACTGTTCTGATGGAGGGTCAGAAGGTCGGTTTCTCTGATATTTCCTATGATAAGAGGGAGCCGTCTGCACGGCATAACATCTCCGCTTGCAAGAACAACCAGCAGATTTTCTCCTGCTGAGCAATGGTATACCAGCTTGCTGCTGCAGGGGATAAACTGCAGTGCTCTGCCGCAGAATACCTTTCCCTTCCTGTTCAGCCGTGCAGCAGTACGGCACAGTTTCCGGAAGCTGTCGGCGGAAAGTGTGAGTTTTTCGCTGTCCTCTTCCTCCGGTATGATAACTCTGTCAAACCAAAGCTTATCTGCTCCTATATCATCGCAAAATGCCGCTAACTTTTTTAATTCCCGGCAATTGTTATTTTGAGCGGTAAAGGAAACGCTCGTAAAAATACCTTGTGATCGAAGCGCGCAGATGCCGTTTACAGCCTTTTCAAAGTTTCCCTTTCCACGGATAGCGTCATGGACTTTTTCCGTGCCGTCAAGACTGACCTGAACATAATCCACGCCGCATGCTTTCAGTTTTCGCGCTTCCCATGTACCTATAAGAGTGCCGTTGGTCAGGACACCTGTTTTTATCCCTTTTGAACGTGCAGCATGAAGCAAATCAAACAAATGCGGGTGTGTAAGTGGTTCTCCGCCCGTGATATTAAGTCTGCCGTTACAGCCGTATGTTTTTAGCAATATGCAGTATTGCTGCAAGATATTTTCTGCGTCTGTCAGGCTTTCAAACGCACTGTAGTCCTCCTGATAGCAGTGCCGGCATCTCAGGTTGCAGCGGTGTGTGATATGCCACTGGAGGGTAAAATCCTTATAATTGAATTGTTCCATTATCAGAAAGAGGAACTGCCGCCGCTGCCGCATCCGCCTCCGCCGCAGCTTGAACAACTGGAACAGCTTGAACAGCTGCTGCCCGAATCGGAACTTGTGGATGCCGGCGGTCGGTAATCGGTTTTAGAGTTTATAAAATAAGTAGTGACAGGACTATTTAAACCGCCCTCTGCCTGATAGGGCATGTCATTTTGTAAAAGATAAGATTCCAGCAGCGGATTATTCTTTTTCGAGAAAGCAATGCTGATGGCAATGATCAGTCCAAGCATCAGGGAGATAACCACATAACCGCTGATTTTGAGAGGTTCACTGATGTGACCCCTTTCACAAACAGTCATTATTTGTGAAAAGGCTTTTTTGGAACATGTGTAATAATCTTTTTTTGTTGCATATTTGCTTACGTTGTCTGTAATGGAACGAGCCATAGAGTCATTAATTGATTCGTTTATCGTACCGTAGGACTGAATGGTCAGTTTGCGTATATTCATGTTTATTACAAAAATGCATCCGCTTTCATAGCCGAACAGTTCTTTACGCTTCAGACGAGCCTGATCTATTTCATCATAGGCTTCCTCTTCCGTTGTCCAGAAAGCAACATTTCCGTAAACAGTCAGCGGAGACATATCTTCTGTAAGCTTTCTTTCCTCTTCATCTGTCAGCAAATCTGCATTATCAATTATAACAACCTTATTTCCTGTTTCCGTATTCCTGTATCTTGGTTCATTAGCTGCATCAGCAATTACCGTAAAAGTGAGCATTATAGTGATCACAAACATGACACATACGATTGATCTGAATTTATTAGATTTTATCATAAGCTGCTCCCTTCTTGTTGAACTGCGGCAGTCTGCGTTCTGCAATTCTGCTCTGGAACATGATATGCATAAGCGTCAGGACAAAAAGTTCTGCGGCATCGATGGCGGCCAATCCATAATAGAATGCATTACTTTGGTCATTTATTATAATTAAAGGGATGAAAGCAATCAGCGTAAGAAACATCACTGCACGCATCAGTGCATTGATCTTATTGAATTTTTTAGCTTCGATAAGAATTCCGTTTGACTGCATTGACATGCTTGTGAGATTGATTTTCTTTATTTTTCCGGTGAGATTTGACTGACTGAGAAAATAATGCAGAATCAGGCTGCCAATAGAAATTGCACCAAGGACTAATCCTATCATATAACGATATTTCTGGTAAGTACCGTCCGTTGTGACGAGTATTATACTGGCGGCGCCAACAATACTCTGGAAAATAAACCCAAAAGGAAGTTTTTGTGTCATTTCCTTTTGATGAAGCGCCAGACCGACCGTTCTGATATAGCAGTGCTGCAAAACATACATTCCTGCAAACCCCAGCATCGAGCAAACACCAAGAGTGGCAGTTGCAGGCACTGTCGGAAGATAATCTACAGCGAACATCAGTAGTCCAAAAATGATTGCTGAAATTACAAAAGCTGTTATAAGAATTTTGATGGGACTGAGCGGAAGATCAGCAGCAACTTTACCGGTCTGTCCGTTGACAGCAGCATATGTGATCTTTTTTCCTCTGCGGTAGCTCATAAACCATACGGGAAACAATCTTCGCTTAGAAGAAACTATCTGAATAGGAATAACATTTTCGGCATTATCATGTTCTATTGTAAGAGAACCGGCATCGGTAACCATTTTCATGGCAGGGGTATTTTCAAATTCATGACTTATAAAGGACTTCATTTCATCCTGTGCCAAATAAGCGTATTCGTTCATATCTGCATTTCCGCTTTCAGCATAAAAGCCGCTCAGGTAAGCAGGATTAAAGCTTTTCAGTTCAGTTTCGTCATACACACCAAGTCTTTCACTGATATGATCGTCAAAGGCAGCTGATGCATCATGTGCAATTCTTTCTGTAACGGTACAGTGTGTATTACATCTGAGATCGTAGTAATCCGTCTTGTAGTAGTCATTTCCGATGTACGTTTCCTTGCTTCTGGCTCTGAGGGACACTGGTCCGTCTATCACACCTGTAAGGCGGCAATAAGGCATATAGATACCCCTGAAGCTGTCAATCAGGGCTGGATCTTTGTACTTGCGTGAAACAAAAAAGTGTTTTTTGACCTCGGCACAATAAAGCTGCTTACATTGTTCTTTAGTGATTTTAAATGGAATGATCCCGTCAGGGATCCAATCCTGTCGCAGTTTGTCAAATATCATAGATGAACCTTTGCAATACGGACAAAAGCCTACGGCATCATTTTTATCCGTTGTTTCGATTTCTGCGCCGCAGGACGGACAAACATAAGCATAGCTATCGTAATGAGATTCGGTTTTTGCATCGTTCGATGCATTGTCAGTGATTAAACGTGGATCCAGACGATTCTTGCAGTATCCACAAATCATCATCTGTGAAGCAGTATCAAAAATCAGTTCTGATCCACAGTTCGGACAATAGATCATAGTATCACTCCTTTTATATTACACCAAATAAAGGGCAAAATTTATATATTCTGATATTATATTACCATGTTTGACAGGATAAAACAAGGTTACAAACGGAAATAAAACCAGCGAGCCTCTGGATCCTTACTAATGCCCGCAGCCATTTAGACTAAAACAAATTCATCAGTCATCTGCTTTCTCGGATAGTGTGCCCTTACGGGCACTATTCAAAGAGGAAAACCACAAGAGGGCGCTTGCCCTCTTAAGGGTTTCCCCTTTGACAATCCCTTTTCCTTAACACCCTTACAACCGCCGCTGCGCTGCCTACGGCTGGCGTTCCGCAGCCTGCGGCGTGC
>CACZPV010000002.1 GCA_902783065.1 uncultured Ruminococcus sp. | reverse complement strand
GATGAAAATAAACAGCATTTACTTTTTATTAACAAAAACGTCATAATTTATTTACGAAATATTGTTTATAATAACACATAGCTGTGAGATAATATTTAAGAAATATGATGCTATTGACTAAAATTAAGGCTGAATTTTATTATATAATTGTAAAAATCTTATATAGAATAGCGAATTGTTATGAAATATTGGCTATTGATTTATGATAAATAACTTCTTTGTATATGATCCAGACTTCCAATGTGTAACTAATATACCATTAATTTCCATGTTATTACGTTCGGGAAGTTTAAGGAAACGCTGATTAATTCATTAATCGGCGTTTGGGGTGTGGGCGAAGCTCCATGCAGAACCACTTCTGGATTCGTTTAAACTTCAAAATGTTATTTATTCAGATTTTCTTAAATATATAAATTAAACAAATTGCTTTTTGGATATTGAAAATGATAGGCGGATTTGTTATAATATGATAAGACACCTGCGGGAACTTGTTTTAAAAAAACGCAGAAATAGTAATTCCGATACAGCAGGATTGATGTTTTTTGCTTTTTGCAGCGGCAGCTGTATTGGTTAGGAGTTAATATGATCTGCGGTTGAATATTGCGGTTGTAAAATCTTGCCGTATTGGTCAAAAAACAGTCGTTTTTGCCGTTGAAAACGGATATAATTATGGGTGGCAGCATAGAAAAATAATAAGATAGTCTGCCTGATTTATGAATTAGGAAAAGGGTTCTGGGATTTTACAGTCAGCTTTTGCGGGATTAAAGAATGGAGGTTCGGTTATGGAATCCGGTTCTCAGCTCTATATCAGACATATTGTTGATTCGATCATTCACGGTCTCGAGCAGCGTCACAGCAGCATGCTTTTTGTTAAGCATTATAATACGCTTAATGTTCCTATTGAAGCAATACAGGAGGCTGTTGAAAAAAGCAGTAAGTCTATTGACCTGCTTTATCATGAATTTGGCGCTAACAGGATGCAGGAGGCATATGAGCCTTTTCTGGGGTGGATCAAACAGCTTTATTATAAATATTATTATAATATACCTTTGGAGAAATTTCTGGAGGATGCGGATGTTTATTTTCTCAGCCGCTCGACAATACAATCATATATTACAACCGGAGAATGTGACAGAACCGAAGAGATTATTGTAGGTGAGGTTGAATATGAGCAGAAAATGTTTGCTGTTTCTCTGGTTAATATTCTGTCCTATATCTCCAGAGATCATACATTGTTTCTGGTGCTTAACCGTCTGCATCTGGCAGAGAACAGTACGCTGAATTTCCTGTATCGGTTTATAACAAAAAATTATGATAATATTTCGCTTCTGGCAAACTATAATGAAGCATATGTGGCACCTGCCTATACCCTTTCCACATGGTCGGAACTTGTGCATGAAATTGAGGATCTGAACTATATGCTTGATTGGAATATGCAGGATCCGCAGACTGATGTCAATATTATTGAAAGTTTTGAACCGATCCTTCCCGATTTTAACGAATATCTGATCAAGATTAATAATATGATACTCTCATTGGCTACAAAGCAGGCAATGTACTATCTGGATATCGTGTATAATCGCCTGATTGGTGATAAAGTGAGTCTGAATACAAAAACTCTTGTGCGTTTCTATACGCTTTATGCAACGGCTGCTACATATGATAAGAACTATACAACGGCATTGATTATGTGCGATAAGCTGAAAAATGTAAACAATAAACACCCGAATATTCAATATACATTCAAATACCATTCTCTGCTGACAATATGTGAGATTTACAGCGGTCAGTCGGCACTTGCACGAAAAAACTGTGATAAATGTATTAAGATCGCAAAAAAGACAGGTTCGGAAAGATATCAGGTATACTCACAAATGCTGGATTATATGTGCTTACTTGACGGGTGGACACAGTATATGTGGTATCGTATTGATGAAACTCAGAGTATTGCTGATTTTAAGGAAAAAGCAATTAAATATAATATGTATAATCATCTGGCACATATTATGTTTTACGGCTGCGGCAACAGAAAGGAATATTTTTCGGGTGATATAGAAACCTGTGAAAATAATGAAAGCTTTGCAGAGGCAATGCGCATCGCCAAAATGCTGAAAAATGAGCGCCTGATGATTGCTGCGTGGAAGAAAAATGTTTTTCTTGCACAGGGCTATGGTTATTTTACATTTGTAGATTATTACTACAAAAAGTGTCTGGAGATTATAGAGGGTCAGAATGATAAGATCGAAGAAGCACAGATTTACAATGGTCTTGGATTTAACCGTATTGTAAGTGAGCAGTTCTCTATGGCGAACGATTATTTCAATCAGGCTCTTGATCTTTTCTTTGGACTTAAAAGTACATATGATGTTGCGGAAACGCTTTATAATATGTCCACCAATGCCATTTTGTCCGGCAACTATGAGATTGCGTATAACTATCTGCTGCATGTTCTGAAGCTTCTTGATTCCAAGAAGATGCATCACATGAGAATATGTAATATTTCAAAGGTATACGGTATGATCGTATATTGCAGCTACAAAATGGGAATTGAATATAATGCACATTTCTATCTGAATAAAATGGAACGTGTACTGCATCATTTGCTCCATTGCGAAGGCGAACCGAGTTATTTCCTTTGGGACGATGATATGTTTTTCTATTATTTTGTCAGCGCTTTGCTTGAAAAATCTGAAAATATGGAAAAAGCACAGGAATATATGGACAAGGCAAAATATCATATGATGCGTACAGTGGGTCTGCATTTTTTTGTTTATGCGATGTTTGCTGAGGAACAGTATGATATGTTCATAGCTCAGGGTCGTGCTGAAGATGCTGAGGATATCCTTAACGAAGCAATTGAGTTCTGTAACAAAAACGGATATAAACATAAGGAAGAAAGACTTTTTGCTAAATTGCACCATCAGCACCTTATCGAAAAGCATATTCCGCTACCGCTGAAAAATATCAATAAATATCAGATTGAGGAATTGGCTCAGCTTGCTGAAATGGAAATGCTGCTGGCTGATAAGACAAAGGGTATTAATTTCCTTGTTGCATGGCAGGAGATGCTTAATAAATCCAATTCCACGAGTGATACGATTATAGAAGATTCTATGATCACTATGCAGAATAACTATAATGTGGATTATATCCTCTATGTGGATGTGGTCAAGGGTACGCCGATTATCCGGTATAACAGCGGTGATCTTAGTTTTTCATCTGAAATGCTGTCAGAACTTACTAATTATCTGACACGTCATAGAAAAGAATTTGTTGCTTCCAGATTTGAAAGAGAATTTTATGAATATACACCGATTCTTAATATGTTCGGAGTCAACAATATCGTGTCGTTTGTATGTGTTCCTGTATATCTGGGAAATGAACTATCCGGTTTTATGCTGTCCTGTATTGAACTGCATGAAAATATGACAGGAAATATCAACTTTTTTGACAGAAATGATCTGACAATATTCAAATTCGCTCTTCGTCAGATGAACGATACAATCTATCGTCTGAAAGCAAGAGATGAAATTAATGAAATGAATCACAAGCTTCAGCAAAGTGCGGTAACGGATCTGCTTACAGGGCTGTTCAACCGTCAGGGCTTTACCAAAAAGATTGATGACTATACACATCTTGTCAATACAGGCAAAAGAGAGAATATCGAAGCAACTGTTATCTACCTTGATCTTGATAATTTCAAGTTCTGTAATGATACATACGGACATGATGTAGGCGACGAGATTTTGATTGCATTTTCAAGATTGTTTGAAAGAGTGGTTGGTTCGAGAGGCTACACTGTAAGATACGGCGGTGATGAGTTCCTGATTGTGCTTCCCGGTGCAGGTGTTGAGGTCGGTGAAAAGATTGCAAAGGCAATATATATCGGAATTGAGCAGTGCAAGTATTTTATTCCTGAAATTGAAGCTACAATTCATGCAAAGGCAAATGTTCCCGAAAATCATAGAGTATCATGTTCAATCGGTATTGCCGGCATGGAAGTTTATGATCAAGGTCATATGAATGTTGCATTGAAACATGCTGATACGATGCTGTATTCTATTAAAAAGAGCGGTAAGTCGAATTACTCTATCTGGACGGAAGAAAAAGAGAAGGCTTTAAAGGAGCAAAACTGATTTGTTTTTTCTGGGTCAAAAGTAATTCTGACTGATAATACTCCCCGTTTCAGCCGGTGAAGCTGAAAAAGCGATTTTTGAATGACATTCCGGGTTTCATCTTGTCAGGAATGAGGTCTGGTCTGAGAGATTGTACTTGTTGTGTGATCGGGTAAATGTCAGATAATGAATGAAATGTTGTATTATCAGAAGGGAATTTCATGGATTCAGTATAAAAAAACTATTGACAAATCGTTAATATAGTCTTATAATTAGCTTATGAAATTTGAATTGAATATTTAAACCGTTGATCAGGAGTAGTAAATAAAAGTGATTGCTTCAGAGAGTTGTCGGGTGGTGTGATGACAGCAGCTTAACTTTTTTTGAATGGACTTGTAAGGGCGGCAGGAAACCTTTTAAGGGGAGTAATGGCCGACGGAGATCTGACCGTTATCAGCAGATAGTGTATGAGCGTACATGAAAGAGCGGACGTTTTATCGTCAATTTGGGTGGTACCGCAGAAGTTTTCAGGCTTTTGTCCCTTTTATAAGGGACAAAAGCCTTTTTTACTGTGCATGCAGGAGGATTAAAAATGTTGAAACCGGATTTACAAACAATAAAAAAAATGACAGAACAATATAATACTATACCAGTTACAAAAGAATTTTATGCAGACGTTATTACACCGATTACTCTGCTGAGAAGAATTGCAGGAATCAGCCGGCGATATTTTCTTCTTGAAAGTGTGGAGGGCGGTGAAAAATGGGGAAGATATTCTTTTCTGGGATTTGACCCTGTAATGCGTGTGACCTGTAAGGACAAGGTGGTTACAGTCGAAGAAAATGGTAAGACGGAAAAAATACGAACCGGTGATCCGCTTGGAATTATCAGAGGTATACTGGCAAAGTATAAAGCACCTGAGGTGAAAGACGGAACTCCTTTTACAGGAGGTTTTGTGGGATTTTTTGCCTATTCGATGATCGGCTATGCTGAACCGAAGCTGAAAATCAGCGGAGGTGAATTTAACGATACCGATCTTATGCTTTTTGAAAAAATTATTGCTTACGATCATCTGACCCAGAAGATTAGTATTTCGGTGAATATAAATACCGAAAATGCCGAGGAAAACTATCGGAATGCAGAAGCTGTTATTAATGAAACAGCAAAGCTGCTTAATTCCGAAGAACCGCTGCCAAAGCTTCCGGCTGCTGTGATATCAGATTTTACTTGTAATTTTTCTAAGGAAGACTACTGTAGGGTTGTTGAAAAGACGAAGGAATATATCCGTGACGGCGATATATTTCAAGCAGTTATTTCCAGAAGATTTGAGGCTGATTATAAGGGCAGCCTGATCAATGCCTATAGAGTTCTGCGTACTACCAATCCGTCGCCTTATATGGTGTACATGCATATAGATGGCAATGAAATTATGAGTACCTCTCCTGAAACATTGGTGCGTTTGCAGAACGGAAGATTGTATACTTTTCCTGTGGCAGGTTCACGGCCAAGAGGAAAAACAGAGGAGGAGGATATCGCACTTGAAAAAGGTCTTTTAGCAGATGAAAAAGAACTGTCAGAACATAATATGCTAGTGGATCTCGGAAGAAATGATCTTGGCAGGATTTCAAGATTCGGCAGTGTGGAAGTGACTAAATATATGATGATACATCGATATTCCAAAATCATGCATATCTGTTCACAGGTAGAAGGAAATATTCGCAGTGACTGTGATGCCTTTGATGCCGTAAGTGCTGTTCTTCCGGCAGGAACTTTGTCAGGAGCACCAAAAATCAGAGCGTGTGAGATTATTGAAGAATTGGAGCGTTGCCCCAGAGGAATTTACGGAGGCGCACTCGGATATATGGATTTTTCAGGAAACCTTGATACGTGTATTGCAATACGCATGGCAGTTAAGAAAAACAATAAGGTATACGTACAGGCAGGAGGCGGAATTGTTGCTGACAGTGTACCCGAAAATGAATATGAGGAGTCATATAACAAGGCTTTAGCGGTCATGAACGCCGTAAGAAAAAGCAAGGAAATAGAATGAACATATATATTGCAGAAGGTGGTGTGAATATGATATTACTGATAGATAATTATGACAGTTTTTCGTATAATCTTGTTCAGCTGGTGGGAACTCTACAGCCTGATATTAAAGTAGTCAGGAATGACGAACTGACAGTTGAAGAAATCCGGAAAATGAATCCGACACATATTATTCTTTCTCCGGGACCGTGTTATCCGAAAGATGCGGGAATTTGTGAACAGGCGGCATTGGAATTGGCAGGAGAGTTTCCTATTCTTGGTGTATGTCTGGGACATCAGGCTATCTGCGAAGCTTACGGCGGAAGAATTGTTCGTGCTGCACAGCTTATGCACGGAAAACAGGACAGGATCCACATTGATCCGGAATATGATATTTTTAAAGGGCTGGATCACGAATTGGATGCTGCAAGGTATCATTCACTGATTGCTCAGCGGGAGAGTTTGCCGGAATGTTTTGATGTGATTGCAGAAGATGAAGCCGGAGAAGTGATGGCAGTTAAACATCGGGACTATGAAATGTATGGGCTGCAGTTTCATCCGGAATCAATTCTGACCCCGCAGGGGAAAATAATTGTCGGAAATTTTCTGGCAGCGTCCGAACAGCGTAATAAGCAGTAAGTGTAAAATTATAGTTGACAGCGGTGTATAAGATCTGTGGCGAATAAGAAAATTCACATTCAGGGTCCGGCGGATCGCCGGTAAGCACAGATGAACCGTTGTTTATTGATAATTAAATCAGGAAATGTCAAAACAGTAAATACAGAAAGGATTGAACAAAAATGATTAAAGAGGCAATTGAAAAAATCGTTAATAAAGAGGATCTCAGTTATCAGGAAGCATATGAAGTAATGAATGAAATTATGGGAGGTCAGTCTACACCTACACAGAATGCAGCTTTTCTTTCAGCACTTTCCACCAAAAGCGCAAGGGCTGAAACAACGGATGAAATCGCCGGATGTGCCGTTGCGATGCGTGACCATGCTATAAAAGTTGAAACCGGTATGGATGTTTTTGAAATCGTCGGAACCGGGGGCGATAATGCCAACAGTTTTAATATATCCACTACATCTGCGCTGGTTGCTGCTGCCGGAGGTATGAGGGTGGCTAAGCACGGTAACAGAGCTGCCTCATCTAAATGTGGTACTGCTGATTGTCTTGAAGCACTTGGTGTGAATATTCAGCAAAGTCCTGAAAGATGCAGGGAACTTCTGAACGAGGTGGGAATGTGCTTCTTCTTTGCTCAGAAATATCATACTTCAATGAAATATGTTGGTGCTATCAGACGAGAACTTGGTTTCAGAACCGTATTCAATATTTTGGGACCGCTCACTAATCCGGGTATGCCAGTTATGCAGCTTTTAGGTGTGTATGATGAATATTTGGTGCTGCCGCTGGCACAGGTGCTGATAAATCTGGGAATCAAACGCGGTATGGTAGTATATGGTCAGGATAAACTGGATGAAATTTCCCTCAGCGCACCGACAACTGTTTGTGAGATCAAGGACGGATGGTATAAGCTTTATACTATTACTCCTGAACAGTTCGGACTTAAGTGCTGCACAAAGGATGATCTTAAAGGCGGTACTCCCCAAGAAAATGCGGAAATTACAAAAGCAATTCTCAGTGGTGAAAAGGGTGCGAAAAGAGATGCGGTTTTGATGAATGCCGGTGCTTCTTTGTATATCGGCGGAAAGGCAGACAGTATGGAAAGTGGTATCCGTCTTGCAGCAGAAATCATTGATTCCGGAAAAGCAATGGAAACCCTTAGTAAACTTATAGAAGTCAGCAACAGACCGGAGGAATAATATGACTATTTTAGATGAACTGGCTGAACTAGCAAAAAAGCGTGTTGCAGGTGCAAAAGTCCGTATGCCGCTTGAAGAACTAAAAGATAAGGTATATACGCTGCCGAAAAAAGATTTTGCCTTTGAAAAGGCACTGAAAAAAGAGGATATGGCATTTATCTGTGAAGTAAAGAAGGCTTCTCCGTCAAAAGGAATGATTGCTTCTGATTTTCCTTATCAGGAAATCGCAATGGAATATCAAAAGGCGGGTGCAGACTGTATTTCAGTTCTGACCGAGCCGTATTATTTCAAGGGAGGTTATGCCTTTCTGGAGGATATTGCTAATCAAGTGACTATACCTGTTCTGAGAAAAGACTTTGTTGTTGACGAATATATGATATATCACTCGGCTTTGATTGGTGCATCTGCTGTACTGTTGATTTGTTCCTTGCTGGATACAGAAACACTTCGGCAGTATATTGATGTTTGTGATTCGTTGGGTTTGTCTGCACTTGTAGAAGCGCATGAAGAACAGGAAATTCAGTCTGCTGTCAGTGCAGGTGCCAGAGTAATAGGTGTTAATAACCGCAATCTGAAAGATTTTACGGTGGATATAAATAATTGTATTCGTCTTCGGAAATATGTTCCCGATCATATAACTTTTGTTGCGGAAAGCGGCATTAAAACGGCTGAGGATATCAGCAAGCTCCGACAGGCCGGTGTAAATGCAGTACTGATTGGCGAAACATTGATGCGTGCGCAGGATAAGAAGGCAAAGCTGAATGAACTAAGAACGGAATGTATTTTATAAGTTTTTTTACATTAGTGCAAAGTCAGCTTTCAGCAAAGGAAAAAGTATATGACAAAAATAAAAATATGCGGAATGATGCGGTGTGAGGATATTGAAGCGGTTAATGAGGCAATGCCTGATTATATTGGCTTCGTATTTGCCAGAAACAGAAAAAGAACTGTTGCATACGAAACAGCCGCAGAGATGAAAAAAAAGCTTGATAAAAGAATAAATGCAGTTGGTGTTTTTCTGAATAACGAGATGACAGAAATTGAAAAACTCTGTAAGGACGGTATCATAGATATTGTACAGCTTCATGGCAGTGAAGATGAAGCGTTTATTCGGGAATTGAGAAAAAGAATTTCCAATCCGGTTATCAAGGCGGTCAGCGTCAGATCAGCAGAGGATATTATTTCTGCTGAAACGCTTCCGGTGGATTATCTGTTGCTGGATACCTACAAGAAAGGTATTATTGGCGGAACAGGCGAGAGTTTTGACTGGAGAATGATTCCAAAAATAAATAAGCCGTTTTTTCTTGCCGGAGGTCTGAACGAAACTAATATCGAAGCAGCAATGAATTTTGGTGCCTACGGTCTGGATGTCAGCAGCGGTGCGGAAACAAACGGTAAAAAAGATAAAATAAAAATATTAAGCATTATAAGAAAGGTAAGAGGTGACTGAAATGTCAAAAGGAAGATTCGGAGTCCATGGCGGTCAGTATATTCCCGAAACACTGATGAATGCCGTAGATGATCTTGAAAAGGAATATGAGCACTATAAGAATGATAGGCAGTTCAATAAGGAACTGACGGAACTTTATAATGAATATGCCGGAAGACCTTCGCTGCTTTATTATGCCGGAAAGATGACAGAAGATCTGGGTGGTGCAAAAATCTATCTCAAGAGAGAGGATCTCAACCATACTGGATCTCATAAGATCAATAATGCTCTCGGACAGGCATTGCTTGCCAGGAAAATGGGCAAAACAAGACTGATTGCCGAAACAGGTGCCGGTCAGCATGGTGTTGCAACTGCTACTGTTGCAGCTCTTATGGGAATGGAATGTGAAATATTTATGGGAAAAACCGATACGGAGCGCCAGGCATTGAATGTGTACAGAATGGAACTGTTAGGTGCTAAGGTGCATCCCGTTACCAGCGGAACAATGACGCTTAAAGATGCTGTTAACGAAACATTCCGTGAATGGGTTTCAAGAATTGATGATACACATTATGTTATCGGTTCGGTAATGGGACCTCATCCGTTCCCGACTATGGTCAGAGATTTTCAGGCAGTTATCAGCCGTGAAATCAAGGCGCAGATTCTTGAAAAAGAAGGCAGGCTGCCTGATGCAGTACTGGCTTGTGTAGGCGGAGGCAGCAACGCAATCGGTGCTTTCTATCACTTTATCGGGGATAAGAATGTTCGTCTGATCGGATGTGAAGCCGCAGGTCTGGGTGTAGACAGACCCGAGAATGCTGCTACTATGGCAAACGGAAGGCTTGGTATTTTCCACGGAATGAAATCCTATTTCTGCCAGAATGAATTTGGTCAGATTGCTCCGGTTTATTCTATTTCAGCGGGATTGGATTATCCCGGTATTGGTCCGGAACATGCCGATCTGAAGGATACAGGCAGAGCAGAATATGTACCGGTAACGGATGAAGAAGCGGTAAATGCTTTTGAATATCTTTCGAGAACAGAAGGCATTATTCCGGCTATTGAAAGTTCTCATGCCATTGCCCATGCACTGAAACTGGCGCCGACAATGGGTAAGGATCAGATTATGGTAGTAAATATATCCGGCAGAGGAGATAAGGACGTTGCGGCTATCGCAAGATATAGGGGGGTAGATATCCATGACTAAGATAAAAAGTGCATTTGAAAATAAAAAAGCGTTTATTGCTTATTTATCTGCGGGAGATCCCGACCTTGAAACAACTGAAAAGCTTATTTACGAAATGGAAAAAAACGGTGCGGATCTGATTGAAATTGGTATTCCTTTTTCTGATCCGGTGGCAGAAGGTCCCGTAATTCAGGAAGCAGATCTGAGGGCTTTAAAAAGCGGTACTACGACAGAAAAGATTTTTGATATGGTGGAAAGAATAAGACCGAATGTAAAGATTCCTCTGGTATTTCTGACCTACTGCAATTCTATATTTGGTTACGGTACAGAGAAATTTACTCAGAAATGTGAACAGATAGGTATTGACGGATTGATCGTTCCTGATGTTCCTTATGAGGAAAGAGAAGAATTGGCACCGTTTTGTGAAAAACACAATATTGATCTCATTGCCCTTGTTGCTCCTACATCTGAGGAAAGGGTATATAAGATCGCAAAAGCATCTCAGGGATTCTTATACATTGTATCGTCACTTGGTGTAACAGGTGTCAGAGATAAAATAGAAACGGATATTGAAGGAATAGTAAAGGCTGCAAAGTCTGTTTCAGATATTCCTTGTGCTATCGGTTTTGGTATTTCCACACCGGAGCAGGCTGAGGAAATGTGCAAATATGCAGATGGAGTAATTATTGGCAGTGCGATTGTAAAAATTATTGGACAATACGGCAAAGACAGCATTGCACCTGTCGGAGAATACATAAGATCAATTGCGAAAGTATGTCATAATTTCTGATGGTTTTGTTTTTAATGTTTTATCGCCGCCCGCCTTTGGCGGGCGGCGATAAAACTCATGATGAGCAGCCGTTTCCCTGATAATGTTCCTGCATGATAATCGTTCTTATTTCTTCTTCTGCCTGTTTCACTTCGGAAAGAAATGCCTGTGATGAAATTCTGAGGGCACCGTTTCCGAGGATTATCAGCTGTTCCATGCCATCAGAAGTGACAACTATTACTCTGTGATTTCCGGCAAGCTGATGAGTTGTTTTTTCGATGTACATATCGGCTGTTTCCGCCTCTTTGGTATAAACAATATCGATATCTCCTGTCCTTTCCACTTCACGCTGATTTCCTTTGACTTTATATGCATCAAATACAAGAATTAAATGACATTTTCGATATCCTCTGTAATTGCACAAAATGTTGATCAGTGTATTTCTGGCACTGTCGAGATTGGTCAGTGCAATTTTTTTCAGTTCATCCCATGCAAAAATGACATTGTAACCGTCTACTAACAAATATTCCTCTCCGGTGTATTTTGAAGTGTTTTTTGTAGTACGGACGTTCTCCCTGACTGCCGGAGAAGCAATGTACTCCTGCTGCCTGGAAACGTTTCTCTTTTTAACAGGACCGTAAGTCTGCTCAAATATCTGCATAAGTTCCTTGTCAGCAGCGAAAATATCACTTTGGCTGGTTATGCCGGAAAACATTTTCTCTTTGCTGCTGTAATCCACAGGTGAATTTCTGTTATCAAGAAAAGCCGAAAGATGCATATGATCTTTTACTTCATTCCACTTGACAATATGTCCTGCACCGTGGGAACAGAAAACAGAATCACACGGGTTTTCTGTATCTCTGTCAGGGTCGTAACCGAATGAGGCAATTACATCTTCGCTGTTATGACACGGTTCGTAGCCTTTGAAAGAACAGTTAAGTCTGCCTTTTCCATGAGTGTATCGGATGACCTCACGGCTGTACTGACTCATTTCAGATACGGGTGCGCTGCCATTGATAATACTTGTTTCACCGAATGTTTCGGGCGGTTCAAATGATGCATACATCCGCTGCAGATCAGCAATAGCCCGTCCGGCGTTTTCGCTTGGTATTTCCAGTATAAACTCATATACCGGTTCGAGCAGTACGGATTTTGCTGACCGCAGCCCCTGACGCACAGCACGGCAGGAAGCTTCACGAAAATCACCGCCAACAGTATGTTTTGTATGGTCTTTTCCCGAAACAAGAATGATTTCCATATCTGTAATCGGGGAGCCTGTCAGTACACCTATATGTGTTTTCTCGTAAAGAGAGGTTAGTATCAGTTTTTGTCGGTTTTTATCAAGAATTTCCTCGCGGCAGTCGGAAGTAAAAATCAGTCCGCTGTTCCGTTTTGCAGGTTTCATCAGAAGATGCACTTCTGCATAATGCCGGAGCGGTTCAAAGTGACCAACTCCCTCTACAATATCCGCAATAGTTTCTTTGTATATAATACTGCCGGTGCCGAAGCTGACTTCAAATCCGAACCGTTCTGAGATCATCCGTTTAAGTATTTCAAGCTGAATTTCTCCCATAATCCGAATTTGTATGCTTCCGGTGCTTTCATTCCATAGTATATTCAGCTGAGGATCTTCATCCTCAAGAAGTTTTAGCTGCTCAAGTGCAGTATGTACATTCATTTTGGGAGGAAGCTCGACAGTATAGTTTAAAACCGGCTGTAAGACAGGAGTGATTGATTCCGGTTCCGCTCCCAGACACAGACCCGGCTTGGTGAAGTTAAGTCCTGTTACAGCACATACGGTTCCGGCTTCAGCCTCGTCCTGAGTAATGAATTTTTCTCCTGAATAAATACGGATTTGATTGATTTTTTCGTGATCAGAATTTGCCGGACTGTCGGGTATTGATCGTACTTTCAGAGTTCCGCCGGTTACTTTCAGAAAAGTCAG
>CACZPV010000001.1 GCA_902783065.1 uncultured Ruminococcus sp. | reverse complement strand
ATCGGTAACGGTCTGCCAAGATAGATGGCTGTTCACGACAGAACCCGGCTTATCGTTCCACTCATTATTTTGTTTATTATCATACCCGACTAAAAAGGCGAGGGTTTGTGCCGCCTACGGCGGCACAAACCCCGCTCCTGAAAGTCAAAAAGTAGTTTTTTTCAACCACAAAAGCTATGAAAATTACGGAACAGCAGAGAAGAATTGTAAAATATCAAAGGGTTCTTTGGCTCTTACAACACAATTATCTACAATCGGCTGAATTGACAGATGGTAAGGAGGTTGTTTTATGCTTGAGGGATTAAAGAAAAAAGCAAAAAAAATTTCCAAAGATATGATCTTGGTCAATATTGGCATTATTGCACTTGGTATCTTTCTTGTCCTCTATCCCGGCGGTGCGAAAGAAATTATATGTCGTATCATCGGCGGAATTATGTCCGCATGGGGAATTTTTAAAATTTTTGAATATCTTATCGTAAAGCATAAAGCGGAGATTTCTGTTTTTCCTTTAATCGGCGGTTGTATACTGTTGGGAATTGGAGTATATGTATTGATTTCACCCGGATTGCTGTCAGCAATAGTTACGGCTGCTTTGGCAGTTATCCTGTTTATGGGCGCTGTTTTTAAACTGCAATATGCTCTGCAATTTGTAAGAAATCAATCAAAACTGTGGTGGATTCAGGCATCAGGTGCCATTCTTCTAATTGTGACCAGCGTGATTGCTTTTATTAATCCGTTTGGTGGTCCGGGCAATATTATCATGATCTTTATTGGTATTGCACTTATAGCTGATGGAATATGGGACTTGATTACCATTATATATATATCCCGTTTCCTTAAAAATGTCAGTGAGGATATCACTACAAACAGCAGTAATTCTTCAAAATATATTGATACTACGGCAGAATACACTGATAATAAGTAAATACTGTAATAGAAAAAATAGCAGATAATAATCGGGATCCGGCTTGACACCGGATCCTTAATTAATACCTGCAAAAAATTCAGATTAGTCTGAGTTGCTGTAGCAGAGATACTTTTATATTTTTGATGTATTGTGGTTAGAAACGATTTTTTTAATGCCCGATCTATCCAGAGCGGTGCCAAGAATCACGAACAGTACTGAGCTTCCGACTCCTTGTATCAGATTTGAGGGAATATCGGCAAGTGCAGCAACAATGGCTGCGTTAAACGAAGACCCGGATAAAAAGGCAAGTAATACGCCTGCAATATAATACCCGCCGATGCAGATTATTACTGCCGGAATGATTGCAAGCAAATTTCGCTTGTTGATAATGGTTTGTTTTTTACATGTAAATACAGAGGCAGTAAAAGCTTTAATAATCATAGTTGGCAGCACCCACATAGCGTAACCGGACAGGTAATCCGAAAGACCTGCGCCGATTGCTGCTGCACCGATGGCATATGGTGTAGGCAAAAGAGCTGCAGCAAGGTAAATAACTCCATCACCGATATGAACATAACCCTGATGAGTGGGGATGTGTACAAAAGCCGTCATAATATAGACCATTGCTGCAAAAAGAGCTGCAAGAACAATGTTTTTGAGATGTTCCTGATAAAGTTTTCTGTTCATGATTCATCTACATCCTTTCTGATTTGCGATAACTTATACTAATATCTGATAGAAAGCAGAGTTAAACCTGATAGAATATTTTCCGTATAGTCTGTCTATTTTTTATTAGATATTAGTAGTATCAAAGGCACGGTTAAAAAAGGTGGTTAATAGGTTAAATTCTTTTGTCATTTAATATAGTCCATGCCATCAATTCTTATTAAACATATATGAATTGATGGTTCATATTATATCATTTTACATAATTAAAGTCAAGAATACTTTATCTATATTCAGTGATATATTTTTTCTATACTCTATATAGAAAACGAATTTAATACTTGCGTTACAAGACTTGACATCCTGAGCGAAGCGAAAGATTCTTAAAAATTCCTCATCTCTGCGTTCCTGTCATCCGATTGCTTATATCCTTGTATTGTCACTTAACCGCACTGAACACGAAGTGGCGGGATGATGAACGAAAAAAACGATGAATTTTAGTTCATCGGTTTTTTGTTATGCTGCTGTAAATAATCCGTTTTATCAGTTCGGATATTTCGGCACAATAAAGCCCCTGATAAACTGACCGTTTATATTAACCTTACGATAACCTACGAGATCATCACCGTTAATGTTGTTATGAGTATAATCGTAATTGCCTTCTATTACAGTCATGACGCCGCTGTTTACATCTGTAATAATGCCAACATGGGAAGCACCTCTGGTACAATCTCCTTTTCCGTCATCATTCCAGTTATAGAAGATAATATCACCGCGTTCGGGTACATAGGAATCATCTTCTACCCAGATTCCTTTTGATATTGCACCATTTACCATAGTCGGACAGCTGCAGCTGGGGTAGATCATGTTGATTTTTCCTGCTTTCATAAACACTGCCGATACATAGGCTGCACACCACGGGTCAAGTCCTCTCATATAATAGGAACCCGGAATCCTTCCCTGATTATATACATCAAAGATTTTCTTGTATGATCCGTCTTTTTCGTTATATCCAAGCCATGCTTTAGCTGTATCAACAATTGTTTTTCTGACAGAACTGTTGATTACTTTTACTTCACAGGTATCGGTTTTTCCATTATAGGTTCTTACAGTTACCTTTGAAGTTCCTGTTTTAAGAGCAGTGATTTTACCGTTCCAATTGGTTTTGTCTAAAGAAAGAACGCCTGAATTGGTAACAGTATATTTTCTTTTTGCTGATGCTGAATTCTGATTTATATGGCTGTAAAGCGTATAGCTTTCTCCCACAACCAGTGTCAGCTTATTTCTTCCAAGTTCAATTTTACCCGGAGCTGCTTTTACATTAACCTTGCATAACGCATATCTTCCGTTAAACAGCTTTATTCCGATAGTTGTCTGACCTGCTCTTCTGGCAGTTACAATACCGTTTTGATTAAACTGTGCAATATTGTTGTTATAAGAATAATACGTTTTTTTATCGGAAGCAGAGTTACTGCTGAGCGCATAACCCATTTGATAAGTTTCTCCAACTCCGATTGTAATTTCATTTTTACCTAATGTTATTTTGCTTGGAGCATCTTTTACAGTAAAGCTGCAAACAGATGTTCTTCCGTTATAAGTTCTTACTGTTATTCTGGCAGTTCCTTTAGATTTCGCTTTGATATACACCTTCCACCCATCCCGAAGGATTTCAGCTACATTATTGTTGCTCGAAGAATATGTTCTTTGTGCAGACGCACTTCCTTCATTAACAGTACTGCCGATGGATACTATTTCGCCATTTCCGGCAGTAATAGCAGAACGGGTAAATTTTACTGTTGAAGGTGTATTTTTTACAGTAATGTTTGTAACGCTCATAACCTTACCGTCATACCACGTTCTCACCTGAGCTTTACCCGGACGAAGTGCTTTAAGTACTTTTCCGTTAGCCCTTACTACGCTGTTATCAGATACCGTAAAACGGATACGGCTCTGATCAGCATTTTGCGGTGCGATTGAAATTGACATATTGTAAATTTCTTCTGCACCAAGAGTAACGGAAGAAGGTGCTGCAATGCGGCTGGCAGGAGTATAAACAGTCACCGGAAATTCTTCTGTAAGATTGTTTGCCTGAATAATGATACGAACCTTTCCGTCAGACAAAGCCTTTACCTTTCCATCCTCTATAGAAGCAACCCGTGGGTCAGATGAGAAAATATTAATTGTATTACTGCTGTTTTCAGGAAATACAGCTGCATTAACAGGAATTTCCGTTCCTGTTTTCATTATCTTACAGTTAAAATCCGATAAAAGCTTAACAGCTTCACCGCTATTAACTACAATAAAGGGAATATTCTTGCTTGCTGCATATTCCTGAACATAAGAGTTTTCCTGTCCGTACAGGGTCAGATTTTCAAATGATGCAAACTCATTTCTGGAAATCAGCTGAACACTTGAAGGGATAAAGATATCCGTAATATCTTCATGTCCCTTAAAAACGGATGAAGTAATACTCTCTACAGTTTTTCCTTCTATTTCAGAAGGAACGGTTACTATCTTTTCGTTGCCGTTATAGCCAATAAGTTTTAGACTGTTTTGCGAATTTTCTTCAAAATCAAATGCACTGCTGCCAGCAGCATATACAGGCATTGAAAAAATTATTGTCATCAATACTATGAACAATGAGGCTGTCAATAACACAAATCCTTTTCTTGTTCTTATCATTTATGTTAACTCCTCTTCTTTAACTTTCAGTCGATTGTAAAAGTCTGAAATCCCATTTCCCATGCGGTTTTTGATATCATCTGTTTTACAGTTTTTCTACGCTGTAATTCGTCATTTTCGCAGCTTTTGCATCGAAAGCGACTACTTTTTGACTTTAAAAGCCGATTAATCCGTAATAGGTGTATACAGTTCAGGTCGTCGATCCCGGAACAATCCCCAACTGAAACGCATTTCGTGTATTTCGTCAAGATCAAATT
The DNA here is from genome assembly GCA_902783065.1 of uncultured Ruminococcus sp. Classification (GTDB taxonomy): domain Bacteria; phylum Bacillota; class Clostridia; order Oscillospirales; family Acutalibacteraceae; genus UBA1213. The sequence continues at coordinate 6,154 of CACZPV010000001.1, read as the reverse complement.
CACTTGTAATAACACATTCACTTTTCCTGTCGGCGGTTTCTTTAATTTCACCTGTTTCATCCGTGATAAATGAAGAACCGTAGAAAGTAAGTGCAGAGGACTGACCATTATTTTCCTCATCCGGTGTAACAGTTTCTGTTCCCACACGATTAGCTGCAATCACCGGAATAATATTGGAGGCAGCATGTCCCTGCATACATCTTTGCCAGTGAGGCATACTGTCCACGCCGAGAATGGGTTCCGAACCAATAGCAGTCGGATAAAACAGAAGTTCTGCTCCCATCAGAGCCATACATCTTGCTGTTTCGGGAAACCACTGATCCCAGCAGATACCAATGCCAATTTTACCGAACTTAGTATCCCATACTTTAAACCCTGTATTACCGGGCGTAAAATAAAATTTCTCCTGATAAAAATGGTCATCAGGAATATGGGACTTCCGGTATATACCAAGAAGCGTTCCATCCGCATCCATAACGGCGACAGAGTTATAGATAGAATTAATATGCTTTTCATAAAAACTTATCGGCAATACTACACCAAGTTCGCGGGCTACGTTTTTAAAGTGTACGACAGCTGTATTTTCTTCAGTTTCCTGTGCCAGCTTGTAATGATTGTAATTTCTTTCCTGACAAAAATACAGATTCTCAAAAAGCTCCGGCAGTAATATAATGTTACATCCGTCATCTGCTGCCATACGCACCAGTTTATCAGCTTTTTGTATATTTTCCTGTACGTTATCAGTCATCGCCATCTGAACAGCGCCAACTTTGATTTTTCTCATTTAATCTGACTCCTTTAGCGGTAGAGTAAGGTTATGCGTTAAAAACAGGAATTTGCTGAGTAATGCAGTGAATATTTCCTCCTCCGATCAAAATATCCTTTGATAAAAGGCATTTTTCTGTTTTCAGTCCGATTACTTTTCTTTGAGGAAAAAGCTGTTTCAGGATTTCTACAGCTTTTTCGTCATTTTCATCACCGAACTGAGGCACTATTACTGTACGGTTAGAAATATAAAAGTTGACATATGAAGCAGCCAGCCTTTCTCCCGGTATGCGGGTCGGTTCACCGTTCATATAATCCAGACCCGCACAATCCTGATCAGTAACATACACAGGTTCAGGCAGAGGCAGTTTATGAACCTTAATTTTTCTTCCCTTTGCATCGGTTGTGTTCTCCAGAATATCAAGACATTCACTGGAAATTTCATATTGAGGGTCGTTTTTATCATCTGTCCACGCAAGCACGACTTCACCCGGAGCAGTAAACGCACAGATATTATCCACGTGACCGTTAGTTTCGTCGTTAAAAATGCCGCGCTTAAGCCAGATGATTTTTTTTACACCCAATGTATTGCACAGCTTTACCTCAATTTCCTGTTTAGTCATATCGGGATTTCTTCCTTTGCTGAGCAAACATTCCTCAGTTGTCAACAATGTTCCTTCTCCGTCCGTATGGATTGAACCGCCTTCCAGAATAAAATCACGGCAGTCGTAACAGTCCTTATCAATCAGGTCACAAAGTTTTCTTGCCATTTTATTATCCTTATCCCACGGAAAATACAGTCCGTCATACAGACCTCCCCAAGCATTAAATCCCCAGTCGATTCCTCTGATATCATGTCCGTCCGTTACAAAAGTTGGTGCGACATCTCTTGCCCAGCTGTCATCGCTGCTCATTTCCACGACACGTATCCTCGGTGAAAGAAGTCTTCGTACTTCATCGTAATCATCATATCTGGCGCATACGATAACCTTTTCGGAATCGGCGATAAGCTCGATAAGCATTGCAAATGCCTGTCTTGCCGCATAAGCGCCGTTCTGCCATGAATCTCTTCGGTGAGGCCAGATCAGAATACAGCCGTAATGTTCTGAAAATTCTGCCGGCATATAGAAACCGTCTTCAATGGGATTAGTGCTTAAAATTTCCATAAATTCAGTCCTTTAACCATCTTGTTGCGATTTTGATATTACGATTATATTGTACAATAATTAATTCATATTGTCAATCAAGTATACAAAAAGGATTTTGAGTAAAAATTATATAAAAATCTTGACAAAAACGGGTGAAACGTTATACAATATAGAATAGGCGTGGAATCGTCATTGTATTGAAAGGGAAATCCTTATCAATGAATTTTTAACTCGGAATTGTGCCGTTGAATATATTATATTTTTTATATAGCCTTTTGTTTGTCTGTAAAGGGAGGTGAATTGTTATTAATTCACCATTACAGATTTCGTGAGCTTAGGCAATCGGGGATTTTCGGAATTTTTCCGGTAGACCCTGTTATATAATACTGCGACATGAATAATTATTATTGAATATTATACGGAGAAATACCGTATCGTGATTTTGATATCTGTTTTGTCTGGAAGGTCACTATACTTCAGGCACTTGTAAAAAACAATGTTTTGCCTTCTCTGAAAAGTGCAGATGCAGGAACAGAAGGTTTGCAAAAAGCTTGATTTTTTGCAGCAACACGTTCTTTGTAGAGTAAGCCTGATGTTGTGTACCCGAAAAAACGGACGGATAATATGCGAATTTATTTTTTAATCTTTAATCTGTAACGGCAAAAGCTGTAGGATACAGCAAAATTTTTTACAAAAATATAATATAACCTCTTTTCTGTTTTAAAAAAATGATTATCCTTTAGATATCATTGAGGAAAAGACAGGTTAACGGCACCTTTGAGATGATGATTAACAATGTCAGCAAAATCATTATGAAAACCATCAATGAAAAAACAGGAGGTGTCATTTATTATGGATCCGGTTGTGGCAGTAATATTGATTATTGTCATTTCTGTAGTAGTCGGTATTTTGGCTTTTATAGGCGGCGTTCAGTACCGGAAAAAAATCGGCGAAGAAAAAATCGGTTCTGCCGAGCAGGAAGCAAAAAGAATTGTCGATGAAGCCGAGAGAAATGCGGAAGCTTCAAAAAAAGAAGCACTGATCGCAGGTAAGGACGAAGCACACAGACTTCTCTCCAATGCCGAAAAAGAAATTTCAGACCGACGCAAAGAAATGCAGCGTCAGGAAAGACGCATACAACAAAAAGAAGAAACTGTCGAAAAAAAATTGGACAGTCTGGAGAAAAAAGAAGAAGCTATCAGTCAGAAAAACAAAGCTGCTGAAAGCAGGTTGGCTGAAGCCGAAAAAATCAAACAAAGCGAATTTGAAATGCTTGAAAAAATTTCCGGTCTGACAGCAGAACAAGCCAAGGCTTATATCCTTAATAATCTGGATAATGAGCTTACGCATGAAAAGGCTGTCAAAATCATGGAATTTGAACAGAAAACCCGTGAAGAAAGTGAAAAGTCTGCAAGAGAAATTATTTCTCTCGCAATACAGAGGGTTGCGGCTGATCATGTCAGTGAATCTACCGTATCGGTGGTGCCGCTTCCAAGCGATGAGATGAAAGGTCGTATTATCGGTCGTGAAGGACGTAATATCAGAGCAATTGAAACCATTACAGGTGTGGATCTGATTATCGATGATACACCCGAAGCTATTACGCTTTCGTGTTTCGAACCCGTAAAGCGTGAAATTGCAAGGGTGATGCTTGAAAAACTGATTTCTGACGGACGTATCCATCCGGCAAGAATTGAAGAAATGTATGAAAAAGCCCGCCGTGAGGTGGAGGCAATGATTAAGTCCGAGGGTGAAAGAGCAATTATTGAAGCAGGTGTAAACGGAATTCATCCTGAACTTGTTAAACTGCTCGGAAGGCTTCATTTCCGTACCAGCTATGGTCAGAATGTTCTTGATCATTCACTGGAAGTGGCTTACCTTTGCGGCATGATGGCTTCAGAACTTGGACTTGAACCGACAATGGCCCGCAGAGCCGGTCTTCTTCATGATATCGGTAAGGCTCTTGACCACGAAATCGAGGGTTCACATATAGAAATCGGTGTTGATGTTGCCCGTAAATACAAGGAAAGTGAAATTGTTGTTCATGCAATTCATGCTCATCATGGAGATGTGGAGGCGAAAACAATTATCGCTTGTCTTGTGCAGGCGGCTGATGCTATTTCGGCAGCAAGACCGGGCGCAAGGAGAGAAAATATCGAAAATTACATTAAGCGTCTTGAAAAGCTCGAAGAAGTAGCTTCTTCTTTCGAGGGAGTAGAGAGAAGCTTTGCGATTCAGGCAGGCCGTGAAGTTCGCATTATCGTTAAACCTGAACTTATTAAGGATGATGAAATGATACTTCTGGCGAGGGATATATGCAGAAAGATCGAAGAAGAGGTAGAATACCCCGGACAGATCAAAGTTAATATCATTCGTGAGAGCAGAGCAGTTGAATATGCTAAATAAAATAACAGGGCTGCGGCACATTGATCATTGCGCCGCAGCCCTGTTATTCTGCTGTCAAAATGATGAAAGTATGAAACTTATATAATACTAATATTCGATAGAATACTTTAATTTCTTTGGTGTTAAATTCCGCATAACTTCGCTGTTATGAATTATATTTGATATTTGTATTATCACGCATTTGGACGATCGACATATTATGTTGGTACAAGGGTTTATTTTTTGGTACACTCTGAAGACAAGATCAATAAGGAGGATGCTGTACTATGCCTGAAAATATTATTTCACCCGACAGCACTGAGGAGTTTCGTTTTGATAAGGTAAAAGAAGCTGTGTGCATAAATGCTCCGAGAATCTACGATTCATGCTCAGACAAAGATTGTCTGGAAGATCTGCCGGTTCTTCTTACTAAACCGGGACAATGCCTGATTGATAAGGCAACCAGCGTAAGACTGAATACAGTCAATGTATGTAATGTGGCAGTAAGTTTGCAGCCGGTACCCTTTCATAATGGATTTTATGCTGTAGATATGACTTTTTATTTTGATGTAGGACTGGATGCATTCATGGCGCCAAATGCTTTGCCGATGCCTGTCAAAGGACTGGCAGTGTTTTCCAAAAGAGCTGTACTGTTCGGCAGTGAGGGCAGCGTAAAGGTTTATACATCCGATTGTGCAGATGCACCAGAGGGACTTTCAGTTCCGTCACAAAACTGTCCGAAAGCTGTCGTTCAGGTAGCAGAGCCGGTTGCTCTTTCCGCACGTCTGGAAAAACACAGAGGTCCCTGTCCTATGCCCCCGTTCAGAATCCCCGAAAGTATTATAAGACGATACGGCGGAGAATTTGTACAAAGCGAATCAGATAAGGATGTACTGGTTTCAATTGGCATGTTTACAATTGTTCAGTTGGAACGTGATGTTCAGATGTTGATTCCGGCCTATGATTTTTGTATGCCAAGAAAGGAATGTGTTTCGAGTTCCGAAGATCCATGTGAACTGTTCAGCAGTATTGATTTCCCGACAAGCGAATTTTTCCCAAAGGATCATCCAGCTGAAAAAAAACACAGAAGAAGCTGCATAGAATAAATTTAATCCTGCCGCTCCGCTGAATGTGGGGCGGCAGACTTTTTATATCAGTTCAACATAAAATATATATCCTTGTATTGCGGAAAACGGACCGCAAAGGCTGTTTCTATTTTATCAACTATTCAGTATAGTAATCGTATCGGTCATAGATTACTAAATTTATCTTATATATGTTTGTAGTACATTGATAACACCTTTAAGTTCTTCTTTTGGAAGTACACCGACAAAACTATTGTCAAGCGGCATTTCATCCCATAAAAGAGGTCTTATCCATGCACTGACAAGAATCACATGGTCAGCAGGGATTTCAATTTTGATGTACTTGACGGCAGTCATAAGACCTGTCCCCCATTTCCATACATTTTCATTTTTCTCCAGTACATTTTTAAATCCTTTTTGACTAAGGATATAGCACATATTATTATAGGCAGTATTGGTATCGGCAACATTGAATTGATACACAGATCTTGACATATTTTTCACCATTTTTCCGGATTTTCCGCACTTTCCATCAGATTTTTTCGCTGTCTTATAAAGACTGCAAAAGAAAACTTTTAACTCTGATATATTCTTAATAAACTACCAAAATATCAACCGAACGCTGCAAAGAAATTTCGCGCCCGACAAAAGTCGGACGCGAAATTTCTTTGCAGCGGTTCATCACTGGTCGAGGTGACAGGATTCGAACCTGCGGCCTCTACGTCCCGAACGTAGCGCTCCACCAAGCTGAGCTACACCTCGTCTTAAATT